>NZ_JBEZYG010000007.1:0-271462 GCF_040638385.1 Streptomyces sp. NPDC026589 | reverse complement strand
CGGTCCCCGTCGGGCTCGGTCCCCGCATCGGCGTCGGGGTGCTCCCGGTCCCCGTCGGGCTCGGTCCCCGCATCGGCGTCGGGGTGCTCCCGGTCCCCATCGTCATTGGGGACGCCCGCCGGGGACGGGCCACCGCCCCTCTGCGCTGCGACTTCGTGAACGTCACCGCCCGCGCCCCCGTCATCCTCACCGGTCCCCGGGACCTCGACGTGGCCCCCCGCCTTCGCCCCTTCCCCCTGGCCCGGCAGACGCGAGTCGCGCTCACCGATGCAGTCCCTGATGCCGTTGGGGACGGTGCGGGGACGGTCCCCGTCGGGCTCGGTCCCCGCATCGGCGTCGAGGTGTTCCCGGTCCCCGGTGGAGTGGGGGACGGCGTGGGGACCGACCCCGACGGACTCGGCCGCCGTCCCCGTCTCGGCCGCTTCCCCAGCGGTGCAACCCCCGGCCGATGCCGCGATTCGGGGACCGGCCTCGGGGACCGTCCCCCTCGGGCTCACGTGATCCTCGGGAAGCATCCGAGCCCCCAGGGCCGCAGCGAGAGGGGACCGGTCCCCACGGTGGTCACCCTGGTCCCACGAGGGCTGAGTCCAAGGGGACGGCAGGGCGACAGACGCGAGGGCCGCGGCATGCCGGCGGGCGGCCAGCTGCTCCAGAAGCGCTCGACGCTGGTCGGGATCGGTGCCGACCCCGGACCGTGACAGGGCCGTCTCAAGCCGCCGTTCAATCCGGCGCCCCTGCCGATTCGCGCGATCCTTCTCCGGCATCTTGGCCAGCCGGGACGCGAGGGCCCCTGCCCGTTCCGTAGCGCGCTCTCGGGTGATCTGGGCGGCATCCCGGTTCCGCGTGGCGACACCCAGGCGGGAGAGGAGACGCTCCCGGACTTCGCGCCCAAGCGTTGCCAGCAGCCCCTGCGAGGAGGCGTCCGGCTTGTGCAGCCGCAGCTCGATACCCATGGCCAGATGCCAGAGCATGGCCGCCATGACCGGACCGACGATCGCTCGCACGGTGCCGCCGACCAGCCCCGATTCCGCATACGCCGGGATGATCTGCACCCCGGTGAGCACCCAGACCAGGGTGCCCGGAACGCCGGGCGCGCCTTGATTGCGCAGGTTCTGGCGGGCCAGCAGAGCGTTCGCGAACAGCGCCAACTCGGCCGTGGAGAAGAAGGCAGCCCGTTGCACCGTGTCGGTCATGCCGAGGTAGTCAGCGGCGAAGAACCAGCTGGTCTCCGCGCTGTATGCCGTGCAGCCCAGCGCGGCGAGGGCGGCGACCCAGACGGTGGGGGTGCCGGCGCGCGGGGCGCCTGCCCGTGTCCGGTTGCGTCGGATCGACCATCCGGCCAGCACCAGGGCGAGCACCCCGACGGCCGCGACCGCGTAGACGGGATCAATACCCAGGGGCAGTGACATGGCGATGGGGTGAGTCATGCGGCCTTTCGGAGAGCGGCGATCAGGGCGTGGGTCTGGACCTGGCGGGGCACCTGCACCGGCGAGACGACGTCCTCGTCCTCGGCTGTCTCGTCCTCGGCCGTCTCGTCGTCGGCCACCTCGGTCTCGTCGCCCTGGTCCCAGTAGCGGTCGCGGTCGGCGACAGCGTGCGCGGCGTTGCGCATCAGGTCACGCGCCCAGTCCAGGTCGAGCCGCAGCGTGAAGGCGAGGCGCTCCGGGCTCCAGCCGCGGACGTACGCGTGGCGGGTGACGGCCTCGCGTTCGGCGTCGCTGAGGTGGATGTCGCGCCCCTCGAAGGCCGCCTTCACCCGGCTGTAGTCGAGGCGCTTGTTGACCTTGCGGTGCCAGGGGCGGCGTTCGGCCTCAGGGAGTCCGCCCCAGATGCCTTGCCGGATTTCGTTGCCGAGGGCGTAGTCGAAGCACGCCTTCTTCACCGGGCACTGGCCGCAGATCGACTTGGCCTCGCCGATGGCCGCGCGGGCGCGGGCCGCGGGGAAGAACAGCCTGTCGATGACCTTGGGCGGCAGGTTGCGGCACAGGCCGCGGGCCTGCCAGCTGTGGTCGGCGATGCCCCGGATGGTCGGGACCGGGGTGTTGTTGGTGGTGATGTGGCGCAAGGGAGTCTCCGGAGGGCGCCTCGTCCGGCGCGGTTCGCTCTGCACCGGTGGCGGCGGGGTGCGGCGGGCGTGGCGGGCTCGGGGCACGGCGGCGGGCCGTACCGCATTGCGGAACGTTTCTATGGAAAGGTGACGACCGCGTCAGGCAGGCAGGGCCTGGGCGTGAGCGGCAAGGGCGTCCTCGACGCGGCCCGGGTGCGGCTCGACGCGCGGTTTGGTGTTCCGGTTGCGGACACCTCCACCGCTCCGTTCGCGGCAGGGCTCGCCCTGCGGGGCGCGGCACATCTCGCACCGGACGCTGAAGATGTCGGGCCCGCCGGCGGCGATGGCGGCTTCGCGGGCGGCACGCGCCGGACGGAAGGGCGCCAGTTCGGCTCGCACCGCGTCCGGGACGTAGGTACCGACGGCCTTGAGCATCTTTTCCAGGCCGGGGTGGGTTTCCCCGGTCGTCACTCCGCGGTGCGGTGACGGGGCGATCCGCCCGGTCACGACGGCGTCGCGGGTCGCGACAAGCTCCGCCCGCCAGGCTTGCGGGTCGTCGGGGTCGGCCATCGGCGTCGGATCGGTGTGCCGGCCCAGCCGGTCTCGGTAGTGGGCGTTCCACTCGCGGGCCACATCGGCGGGCAGGATCGGGTACTGGGAGGCGACGACGCGCTTGCGCACCGCGTCGCGCACATCCCAGCCCTGGCCGGTGGTCGCGGGAACGTCGCCGAGCAGCTCGTGCCAGGAGTCCAGTTGCGATCGGGCCTCAGCCTCGTCGGTGCGGATCAGGCGCGGGTCAAGGCGTCCGGCGAAGGCGATCACGGCAGCAACTTCACGTCGGTTCATGGTGGTTACTCCGTTCCAGTCGGTTCGTCGATGGCGGCGAGGAGGGCGGCGGTATGCCGGTCGGCCTTGCTCATGCCAACCTGCGGGGCGGTGCTGCCGCCGGGCAGGGCGTAGAGGCTCGGGCGCTGTGGTGTGGGGGTGTGCTCACGGGCGATCCAGGAGCGCCAGTCGGCAGCCCAGGCGTCGGCGGAGCGAGGGCTCCAGGCGGCGCGGTACTGGCGCCATTTCGCGTCGGCGGCCTGCAGGCCCTGCTCGCCGAGGCGTTCCAGGTGTCCCTGCTGCTGGGCCCAGGACAGACTCGCGTCGTCGACCTGCCAGTCGGTGGCCGAGGTGAGGACGGCAGCGCTACTGCTGCTGTACCTACGGTTCACCTTCGGTTCACTACTACAGTTCTGGGGGTCAGATTTTGGCCCGGAGGGGGGTCCGTTTCCGACCCGGGGAGGGGTCATATTCTGACGAGGGGGAGCAGATTGTGACCCAGGCAGATTCTGACGACGGGGGCTCGATTCTGACCCCGCGGTGCGCCAGATGCGGTGCTTGCGCAGCCGCTCCTCGTCAAGGTCCTTGAGCGCAGGGGCGGGATCGGCGTCCGTCAGCGGTTGGACGTCCTCGACGCTCAGGGCGGGGTTGGACTTCTGCGCAGCGGCGACCTTCGCGAGCCAGGCGGCCGGGCGCGGCATTCGGTAGACCGTGCTGTGCTGCGGACCCTCGTAGTCGTCGAGGATCTCCAGCTCGCCGGCGTCCGCCAGCAGCGCCAGCGACGTGCGAACGGCGTTGCGGCTGGCGTTCGTCCGCGTCATCAGCTCGGTCACGGAGGCGTACGCGACGCACTGGTCGTCGGGGATCCGGTCGGCGATCGACAGCAGGACCAGGCGGGCGGTGCCGCGGCTGGCGCTGCTCTCCCACACCCACTTGCGTGCCTGCCCGCTCATCGGGACACCACCTGCACGAGGCGCGTGAGTATGAGCATCGACGAGCCGGTAGGCAGGTGAGCGGTGGTGGCTGCCGCGCAGACCGGGAACGCCAGCCTTTTGCGCAGGGCAGGCGGCATGAAAGACTCTCCTCTGTAGTGAAAGCCGCGCCGGGGTGCCCGTAGGAAAGGTCCGGTGCGGTGAAGGTGGGTGATCTCCGCCCTTGCCGGGGCGGGAGTGCCATCAGGCGGTCGGCGTCCGGGAGTTAGCGGCTCCACGGGCGCCGTCGCTGGTTTCGGGGCTATGCAGCCCTGCTCGATCGCGCGGTGTGCGTATGGCTCCCTATGGCGTTTGGCGCTGGGCGGGGTGCCCGGCGGGGGACGACGAACATATGCAGGCCGTGGCGCAAGATCCAGACCTTGCTAAAGGAGTCTCTACAAGTCGCGTAGGGCACGCCGACACCTGTGCCTGTGGGTGGAGGCAGCGGGTCGAGGCACGGACACCACCATGATCGTCCCGATGGAATCGACGATGGTCGTCACGGTGACCCTTGTCGGCGCAGGCGAACCTTGATCCACTAGTTGCAGAGAGTCACCAGGCTGGGCGTGTGCAGGGCTGCGGCCCGCTCCGGACCCGCTGCCGTAATGGCGCCTGTCGGTATGCCGGCATCAGGGGCCAGTCCTGCCTGTTCGTGGCAGAACCCGGGGTTCCTGCCTGGCGGTCAAGGGGAATAGGGTGAGCCGCAGAGAGGTTTCCCCCTCCACCGCCGCAACGAAAAGTATCTGATGTAAGTTTTCGTTGCAAGACCTCGTTTGTGCGGTTCCACCGCCACCCACCAGCACGATCAGGAGTGCCAGCCTTGCCGCCACGCCGGTTCAACGGCCCTCAGATGATGAGGGCGCGCCGCGCCGCAGATGTGCATCGGCGCGAGGTGGCGGCTGCGGTGGGGTCGAAGAGCCAGGCGATCGTCGCGGGCTGGGAGACGGAGAAAACGTTCCCTCCGGGGGAGAAGCTCCCGGCCATCGCCAGAGTGCTCCGTGTCGATATCGACGTCCTGTTCCCTCGTGAGGGCCTGTGCGATCTTGCCGACCTGCGGTGTGACGCTGGGTATGCCCAGTACGCCGCCGCGGAGGAGGTCGGGATCAGCAAGTACGGGCTGAGCCGCGCCGAGCGCGGCGAACGCCGGCTCGACGACGCATGGATCGGCCCCCTGGCGAAGCTGTACGGCGTTCACGCGGACGAGCTGCTGGCGGCCCAACGCCGGTCGTTCGGCGAGGCCGTGTCGGCGTCCCCGCCGGCAGCTCTGCCTCCGCTCACCCTGGCACTCCGCGCCTTGGTCGGCGAGCGCTTCCCGGAGGGGGAGCCCTCACCCGACACGATCGCGACCGGTGTCACCGGCGTAGCCGGTGCCCAGGTCATTCGAGGTGACCAGGTCGAGGCCCTGCTCCGGGGTATGCCGGCGGACCGAGTCTTCGCGGGCGCCCAGGTAGCCCGCGCCATAGCTGTCACCGGTCTGGCTGCCTATTTCGGCGTGTCCGAGCTTCACCTCGATGACAAAGCGGAGAGCCGGGTCCTGGACGACCTTCGTTACATCGCAAGCCGATACGACATCGCCCTCGCTGCTCGTGGCGGCGAGGGCGGCGTCTCGTCCGAGATGGTCGCTGTGTTGTCGGATCTCCTCAACCGCGAGCTGGCCGACCCGTCGGATCCTTGACCCGGCCGGAGCCTGCTCGGCTCGGGGCAGCCGCCTGGTCCCGGCCAGCCGTCTGAAGGGCGAGGTCGACGGGAGGCTCGCCCGCCCGCTCGTGCATGATCCGCACCAGGTTCGGAGGAACGTGCAGGCCCGCGACGCGGGCCAGCCAGTTCGCTTCGGCGGTCACGCTGGTCAGCGGCTTCTCGCGCAGCTTCCTGGACGGCACGGCGGAACGCCTACCCGATTTCTGACTCTGCTGGGCGGCCCTGATCCAGTACGCCTCGGCCGCGGCTTCGGGGTCGTCATGAGATTCGGCTAGGTCCTCGGCGACGGACAGCAGGTCGGGGGAGGCGTGGTGGCGCAGCTGCTCGATTCCGCCGGCGATCTCCTGGGTCCGACGGTCCAGGCGTACGTCGAGGGAGGGGGCGAAGCGCAGCGACTCGGTGATCCTCGCTCCCGGCCGCTGCAGCGCAAGGTCCGGGAACGCGTTCATGAGGTCTGACCAGAGCGGGCGAAGCTTCTGCAGAGCTCTCCAGGCGTTCCAGCGTGTCGAGAGCGCCATGGTGGACGGTACGGAGGCGCCGGCGGCCCAGAGGCAGGCGACCACCATGTTCACGGAGTCGGCCACCGTGCGCATCGTGAGCGCGCTGACCTCTGGCGGGATCCACGTGGTCACAGTGCGAAAAGCGGGATAGATCGTGTAGATCGCCATGGCTGTTGCCATCAGTGCCAGGCCGATCCTCAGTGCCCGCTTCTCGGCCCGGCGGGCTGCCCGAGCCCATTGGTAACAGCAGGTGGCCGCAGCTACCCCGAGGTAGGTGTACTGGATCGTCAGAAAGAGCGCGCCGCCCCATTGGCCGGCCTGCGCATCGGCGAAGTCGGTACTCGGGTGACTCCGGTCGACCACGGTGAAGAAGAGCACGACCTGGACGACCATCGCCGCCAGTGCACACGTGTGCGCCACATGACTGATGCGCCGGCTGACAGCGACGTGCCGGTCGGAGTCCCCGGAGGGCTCCCCGTAGACGGCCGTGATGTAGCGGAGGGCCGCGAGGATAGCGACAAGCGACGTCAGGTACTTCAGCAGGGCAGAGAGGTCCGTCACGGGCGAGTTGTCCAGCACCTGCTTCACTTGCGGAACTCTGCACCAGACGGTGGCGGCGAAGGCGGCCGAGCACGCCCACAGGGCTCGCTGCATCGGATCACCGTGCCTCACGGCCGGGAAACGCCACACCGCAGTGATGGTCATCCCGATGGCCACGGCCCAGAGCATCGTGGTCATCTACGCGACCTCTTCCGGTCGGGGGCCGCACGGCGCGAGAGGGTGCGACAGAGTGGCCTCAAGCCTGCTGACCAGGTCATGTCCTGGTTCCCGGCTCCGGTGGATTCGTTGCTTGATGAGGTATGCGGACGCCTCGGCCTCACGCTCGTCCGCGCTTCGGTATCGAGCGAGTGCGTGAACAGGCGCCCCCTGGAACTCCGCCGCCACGCCGTGCCGCAGCACGGGCGGCAGGTGCTGCATCGCCTCGGCGAATGGGACGGTCGTGCCGTGGTCCAACCACTCGTGGGCCAGGACGTGCAGCACTACGTGCTCGGTCTGGTACGGAGTGGACCGAGGGCGATAGAGCACCCACGTGCTCTCCGGGCCCCGGAGTCGCAATCCGCATGCCGTTTGGAGATCAGCTTCAGGCGCATCCAGCGCAATAAACCGCATACGGCGCCCGCTGGCGGCCTCCATCGCGCCCACCAGGGCGGGAACGGAGAACGGATCCGGGACCGGCAGGTCGGCAACCTCCCTTGCGCAATACCTGAGCAGGTTGCGCCTTTCGCCTGCATCACGCAAGGCCCGCAGCATGGTTCTCACCTCAGCTTCCATCCGATCGAAACCGGGCGATTGCAAGCTCCTCTCCGCATGCCGAAATGCATGAGGGAAGAGCAGATCCCGGAAGGCCGACCATATGCCGGTCGTCTGGTGTCTGGGAAGCTGGGGCAGGCCGAATTCCGGTTCGCCTGATTTGACCGTGACAGGCGAAACGGTGGACTTCTGAGAAATTCGCGTGAGGCGAATCACCTTGACGCGGGCGATCTAAAATGTCTCGTCGCGGATAGTGGAGAATTCTGTTCGTTGCAGAATGTCTCAGCGCGCCCATGGCTTCGGCATTAGACCCCCGCTGGTCTCCAGTGGTGGCCGTTAGGAAGTGGGGGCGCATATTCGGTTGACTGTAATCCGACATCGGTGCGCAATTATGCGCCCCTCGGAGGGTGTTCGCGAGGCAGAAGCCCAACCCGCTTCTAAGTAAACTTTGTTCTACTCCGCGGTGCGGGGTTGGCTGCCGCGCTTGACGATCAGCCCGGGCAATCGGTCGAGGCAATCAGTAGTCCATTGGGATGTGGTGACTGCTGGTCAGGTCCTCGGCGTTGCCCATCCGCCTGTGCCGCAGCGCTCTCAGTGTCGGAGGGCGGGGGTGATCCCGAGGGTCGGGAGGACCAGGAGTCCGTGGCCCTCGCCAGCTCCGACGTCTGCCAGGCGCAGGTCGTGAGGGGCCTGGGCTCCACGCGCCCGCAGCTCCGTGCCGATCAGCTCGGCCGCTGCGGCGGCCCCCGCCGGCGTGCGCTCGAAATAGGCACCCCACCAACGATGCACTGGTATGAAGTCCTGCCACCCCCGGCCGGTCATCTCGGCATGGTGATCGCCGTCGTCTGCGCCGTCCCGGTCATCGACAAGCACCGTCAGGCTGTCTGCGGGGCTGACCAGAACCACCAGCCGCCGCGGCCTACCCTCTGCATCGACCACGATGTCGAAGCCGGCGTCGTCCTGGCCCAGCTGCGCTTCGAGCTGCTCACACCAGGCGCGGAGCAGGGCTTCGAGGGAAGCTCGAAGGCTCGCCCAGTCGCGTGCGACGGGCACGGACGGCGGAGGGGGTGCGGTCGGGATCGGCTGCCACTGCCACAGAAAGGGCAGATCCGCAGTATCCAGCTCCCTGGCGTGTCGGAAGCGATCGGCCTCGGACAGCTCCAGGGCCTCGGTCCGGCGTACCGAGAGCTGCAGACCACCCTCTGCGGCGTCGGGTGAATCAAGAATCACGGTGTGTGATGGTGTCCGCCAGCGAATCGTAGGCCCGACGACGCTGCCGCCGTAAAGCGTCGGCGGGCCGAGGCTCTCGCTCACCGCGTCAATCGCCTGCCGAAGCCTCTCGGTGCCCGATCGCGCCAGGGGCGGCGCCGGGCGAATGCCGAGTGTGACCGGCGGCTGCAGCTCCTCCGTGGGCGCCGTTCGCATCAGATAGGCGGCAAGGTCCGGTGTCGAGAGTGCACTCGATGCGGCTATGTCCATATCGTCAGTTTGCGGCATAAAGCGAACGTTATGACCTGAATGTGATGCAACGCGCATGGCGCCACTCTGTGTGCCCGGAGGGGTGCAGAGGGCTCGCCACCCCAATGCGCCCAATGCGCCCGTAGCCGAGGCCCCCTTTGCGGGGCGGGCGTTCTACGGCCTTACGTGACGGACGGTTCCCGTATATGCACATGGCACCCTACGGAAAGCGGTGCGGCGGCTGCTCAATCTACGTCGGCAGAGCTGGTTGCCACAAATGTTCCGGTCGGCCGGATAGTGATCAAGACCCCCTCGTCGAGCAAGGGGGAAAGTGATCTTCGGACTGTCGCCACGGAAACGGAGTGTTCGGCGGCGAGTGCCTCCAGGGATGGGATGCGATCACCGGGGCCGTAGACGCCGCGATTCACCTGGTCTCGAACGTGGGCTGTGATCTCGTCCTGAATCGATGTCCCTGTGGCAGCGGGCCAACTCTTTCCCGCGACCCTGGGTCGGGTGCCCATGCGTCGGGTTTCCACCAGTCCTGCATCGCGCAGCCTCGTGAGGGCTGCAGCCACGGTCTCGCGGCTAACTCCGTACAGCTGCTGGATATCGGCGTATGTAAGCACGCGGCCCGGCGGCCAACGGCCATCGGTGATTCGGGCGCGTAGGTCTGTGGCCACCCGATCAGGCAATGAGTTCGGCTGTTGATTCCGGCTCATACCGCGGCCTCGAAAAGTGGGAGGTCGGTCGTGCTCAGCGAGCTCCACCCTTGCGGGTCGTGGTGTACGTCGGGCGTTGCGGCCAGCCTCGGACTCACCGCACGTCGGATTCGCTGACTGGCAGTGGATGCCCTGGCGTCCACCGCGCTGCTCATCTCCTTGCGCGTGCCGGATTCGGTGCTCCGACCCTCCGCCTGGGGCATCAGATGAGCCCTTGCCGCATTGTGTACGCCACGGCCGCCGCGCAGTTCGACAGCCGATAGCGGGCCATGACGCCGTGAAAGGCGCCGTTGAGCATGCGTGCGTACAAGGGCAGCGCCTCTGTGATCGACGCCGCGGCATCTCGCTCTCGCGGTGCGATCTGAGTGATTTTGCAGACCCCGCGAACCCAGCACCCCCCGCTGCACGCGGCCCTCCGCGTCGGGTGGTCCGCCGCGGGGCACCGTCGGCGCGCGGGCCTGCTCGACCCCTTCGCGCGACAGCCCGTCCAGCAGTTCCTTCGGCAGGTCCGTGTCAGAGCTCACCTCTTCATCGTGACCGCCGGAAACCTCGGAAACTCTTTCACTTGAGAAAGAGCTAGCGGACCTACATGCCGATCCAGGTCGTCATCGCCCGCAGTGGCTCTGGAGCCCGGCGGGAAAGGTGAACGAGCCCGCGGATCGTCTCCCGGGCCCCAGGGTGATACCGGGTCTGTTCCGGTGCCGACCGCCGTGCCGCCATCATCGATTTCAGCGACGCTTCGCTCCGGCCCAGCTCCAACTCCACGCGCGCTCGGTCGATGTAGAAGTGCGCGCGACGGGATGTCGCGACCGTTGCCGGCAGCCGGATCGCCTTGGCCTGACGCAGGGCCTCGTCGAAACGGCGCATCTCCATCGCCACGCTCATCTCGTGCAAGTCGACATTCGTCGGGCTGAAGTTCAGCCAATGAACTCGGCTGGCGTCGCCGACCCGCCCGGCATGCTCGCGTGCCTGTGCGATGTGGTCAGCGGCCAGGTCCGCCTCCCCTGCCCGGGCGGCCAGAACCGATCCTCCGAGGTGGAGTTGGCCGGCAACGGCGAGGGCTGCTCGGCTCGATCCGTCCGCGCCGAGCAGACCGTGGCCGGAGCGGATCAGACGCAAGCCGATGCTGTACTCGCCCTCGCGGAAATACACCAACCCCCGGAAATACTGCCTCATGGCGGCCAGGCGCGGATCCCCAGCCCGCTCTGCGGCCCAGCCGAGCCGGTCGAGCGCAACGGTCGCGAGGTCGTAAAACCCGAGCTTCACGGTGATGTCGTGCGCGGTGCGGTAGGCGGACGCCAGTGCCTGCCAGAGTTCCGTCGTCGGCGCCCGCCAGCACAGGACGGTCAGCTCCGTGATCAAGTTCGGTAGCGCTGCCGCCGCCGCATGTAGACGAGTAGCCCGAACACGGGCGCACAACTCCTCCGCAGCAGCGATGAGTTCGGTAACCGCCCGCGTGGTGACCAGCGGATCATCGCCGAGGTCGTACAGGTCCATGGCCTCACGGATCGGCCGCACCAGCTCCGCCAGCCGGTCCTCCTGCAGCTGCGTCACGTACGGCTGCCCCGTCAGCACGGTGACGTCGATCCGTAGCGCCCGCGCGACCGCCGCGGTGAAGTCCACGGATGCCGGCCGAGCCCCGCACTCCACCTGGGTCAGCCAGCTGTACGAGTACGGAATCCGGTCAGCTAAGACCCGTTGTGTCAGCCTCGCCAGCCTCCGCTGCTCCTGGATCCGCGTACCGGTGTGATCGCCGCTCTGCTTCGGCACCGCGGTCTCCCGTCTCCGACCCGTCCTTCGTACGGTACGCGCTGTCCGCTGCTTCGGACCGCCGGTTCCCCGGCCGCCGCCTCGATGGCGCCTCGGCTGTGATCGGATGGTCGGCATGACCAAACCGACCCTGTACCTGTTCGGCAGCGCGGCTCCGCCAGTGTTTGACGTTGCCCGCGTCATCGAGGAAGCGCAGGCCGACGGCTGGGAGGTGTGCCTCGGACTCACACCCACGGCCGCCCGCTGGCTTAAGGATTCTCTCGACGCGCTGGCCGTCCTCACCGGTCGCCCGGTCCGCTGGGACTACCGGATGCCCGGCCAGCCGGACGTGTGGCCGAAGCCGGACGCGATCGTCCTCGCCCCGGCCACCTTCAACGTGATCAACCAGTGGGCGCTCGGGATCACCGACAAGTGGATCGTCGGAGTGGTCGCCGAAGGCATCGGCAAGGGCATCCCGATGGCGATGATGCCCTGCGTGAACAGGGCGTTCGTCAATCATCCGCAGTTCGACCGGTCGATCGACACCATCAGGGAGGCTGGGGTCCGGGTGTTGTACGGGCCAGGAGGCTTCGTGCCGAACGAGCCCGGCGAGGGCAACGCAGCTACCTTCCCGTGGCGGGCAGCCCTAGACGCAGTCGCCGATGTACTCGCCCCAGCCTCGAAGAGTAGTGATCGTGGGTGAACCGACGGGCTGCATCGCCGCGGCGGGCGAGCTCGGCGGGGTTGGCGAGTGCCTGTTCGACCCCGGGACGACAGATGTCATTGCCTGTGCCTCGCGATGAGCTCCTCCAGAACGACCTGGCTTAGGGAGGTCGTGTGCGGACGGACTGCCCCGCACTGCTGTGCGAGGTAGTCAGTGGTGAGGAGTTGGACGTGCTGCCCGGGAACATCGATGACGAGATGGTCGTCATTGGTGATCAGGGCTGAGGCCGACTGGTTGCGGGAAGTCTCTGAGGCGTTGGTGCTCAGCAGGCGATTGTCGTACGGGACCAGCTCGATCAGCTCGCGTCGGGTCAGGACGTCTCCGAGGACGCGAGGGGTGATCGCGCTGGCGTTCAAGATGACGCCGAGGCCGGTCTGCCTGCGCAGACAGGCGGCTACGGGGCGAAGAAGGTCCTCCGGGCCGAAGACCCGGTTCTTCCAGTGGCTGCTCGGTCGGCCGACGACTTCGTCCAGCGATGTCTCCGCTTCGCCGATTGCTTCGGTCACCCAGTCCAGTTCGGCCGGGAGCGCCAGGGGTGTCGTCGGTTCGACGGCGACTGTCCAGCCGTCCGGATGGAGATGGGCGGTGGCGACGCCTCGTCCGAACTCCGGCGCTTTCACCAGCGTGGTGGCGCCGACCGCTTCAGGCCCGGTGTCGGCGCTGTGGCAGTGGCCGGAGAAGACGAGGTCGAGGAACGGGCAGCGGTCCGTCAGGTCCCGGTCGCGCTGGTAGCCGTGGTGGCTGAGCAGGACCCAGGCGTCGACGTCCTGGTGGTGCTGGTCGTAGAGCTGGTGCAGGGCGCGGGCGGGGTCGGTCACCCTCTGGCCGGCGCGGAGGTCGGGGGAGATGCTCGCGAAGGCGTCCGGTCCGATGACGGCCGTGACGGCGACCGTCTGACCGGAGATCTCGGCTAGGTGCAGCGTCCGAAAGAAGGGGGTGTTCGTGCTCGGGTCGATGACGTTGGCGCAGACGGTCAGGTCTCGGAGGGGCCGCCCGGTGTAGTGGGCCCAGCCGTGATTGCCTGGGGCGATCACGTCGTACAGCTCGGTGAGGATCCGCTGTTCGACGGCGCCTCTGGTCACGGGGTAGTAGGTGCCCTCGAAGAAGTCCCCGCTGTCGACGATCAGGCTGGTCGGTCGTGCGCGGTGGAGTGTGGCGAGCAGGTCGGGGGCGTGGTGGAGAGCGGAGTGGAAGTCGGTGGTGGCGGTGATGGCCGCCTTCGCGCCGGCGCGCGGTGGGGGTCTCATAAAGGTCTCCGTCCGTGCGGGAAGGAGGTCCCAGGTGCCGGGGCGGGCCAGGCGCGTACGGCGGCGGTCAGGAGGGAGCGGGCCTCGGCGGCGAAGGCATGCTGTCCGCGGGCGGTGGCGGTGACGACGATGGCGGCGGCGTCGGTGACGGTGCAGATGCGCATCAGCTCGCTCTCGGCCCGATCCGGTTGGCGTCCGTATCCCCGGTAGAAGGCGGTGCGCAGGTCCCGGCGGTGGTACAGGGTGCGCTGGGTGATCCGGAGGAAGTCGCGGCCGACGGCCTCGTAGCGGCTGGTCTCGAAGTCGATGACCCCCGTCTCTGCGTCCGTGCTCCACAGGATGTTGCGGCTGGTGAAGTCGAGGTGGGAGGGCTGCGCCCGCTGGGGTGGGAGGGCGGCGAGCAGGTGGAGTGCCTCGTCGAGGACTGCGAGGTCGGCACCGGCCAGGGGGCGGGTGCCGTTGGTCATCTGGGCGCGGATGTACGCGGCGCGTTCGGCGCCGAAGGCGGGCAGGACGGTTGGGGGTGCGGTGGCGTGGAAGCGGGCGAGCAGGGCGCCGGCCCGCTCGTAGGCGCGGCGCTCCTGCCGGGCGGTGAGAGTGAGGGACTGCAGTGGCTGGCCGGTGACCGCGGTCATCAGCAGGAGCTGGGCGTCCTCGTCGACGTCGAGGAGTTGCGGCGCGCTCGCGTCGAGCGCCGGGGCCCAGCGGGTCAGGGCCGTGAGCTCCCGCCGGAAGCTGTCGCCGCTGGTGTTGGTCTTGAGGATCATCTGCCGTCCGTCGGGGGTCCGCAGGCGGAGCACCGTGGTGGACGTGCCGGGCCAGCTGTGGTCGGTGACGACCTCGGCCGGCCCGGCCATCTTCGCTATCGCGGGGCTGTTCACGGCAGGTTCAGGAGGGTGAGGGCCTGCGCGACGACCTGGTCCGGGGTGAGCGCGGTGGTGTCGATCACCTCGGCCCGCTCGCCCAACCAGGTCGCGTACGCCTGCTCGTAGACCTCAAGCTTGCGGCGCCGGAAGGCGCGGACCTTCTCGCTGCGCTCCTCGTCGCCGGGGAACTCCATACTGCCCTCGATGCGCTTGGCGATGGCATCGGAGTCGGCGTGCAGAAGGAGGTGGTGGACTTCGACACCGTCCTTGGCCAGGGCGTCGAAGATCTCCTCGGCGTAGTCGCGGCGCAGCAGCGTCATCGGGGCGATGACCGGCCCGCCCTCGGTTTGGCGGTCGAGCCCGGCGCAGAGGCCGGCGACCAGGGTGCGCCAGGCCGGGTAGTCCTGGAAGTCCTTCTGCCGACTGGGATGGTCGCCGATGCTCTTGCGCAGGACGAAGCCGATCTCCTCGGGGTCGGTGATCAGGCTGGTGGGGAGCTGTTGGTGGAGCAGGCGGGCGGTGGTGGTCTTGCCGCCGCCGAAGGGGCCGTTGATCCAGGCGATCATGCGTGTGTCTCTTTCGTGTCCGCGGTGCTGATCCCCGGCCGGACGCCGGCCGGGGCGGTTACTGCTGGTGGTCGGTGGGCTCGGGGTGGGGGAGGAGGGGGAGGCGCCGCTGGTGGTAGGCGACGTGGAACCGGTCCGCGTGCACGACCCAGAGGCGGTCCAGGTCCAGGGGCGTGCCCGTGGCGGGGACGGTGAGGGCGACGGTGTGCCGACCCGGGGTGACGGTCAGGGCAGCGTGATCGTACGAGCCGCGCCGCGTGGAGCGGGGCCGCAGATGGACGGCGAACAGACCACGAGCCTGTTCGGGGAAGGTGACGTCGACCTCGGCGGGTTGACCCGAGCGGAGGGCCGACGGGACGGTTAGGTCGAGGGAGTCCAGCGTCGGCGGGAGGCTGAGGGCGGGCCCGCACTTGGGGCAGCGAAGGGTACGCCGGTCGGTGAGGCCGAGCGAGCTGGTCAGGTGCTCGAATTCCCGGGGCGCGCGGCAGTATTCGCACGCGGGCGCGGGCGTCCAGCGCGTGGTGCGGTGGTGGGCGCGGGCGGCGGCGAACTGGCGGGAGAACGCGCCGCCGCGGGTACGGCTGAGGATGTCCAGGACGGTGCGACCCCATTGAAGGCTCTGTTCCTCGACACGCTCCTGCCACCCCTCGTCCGGCCGGTGGGCGGCGGCCAGAAGCGTGTTCAGGGCGGTCTGCCGGTAAGAGGTCATTTCCTCCACGCAGGCGGACAGGTCCGCGTCCGGGCGCCGGTCAAGGGAGGCGTACAGACCCTGTTCGAGGGCCTCGGCGTCGGCCAGCCGAACCCGCCAGCCGCTCAGCACCTCGGCGTCAGCGAGCGGCCGGACGGCCGCCGGGACCGCCGGGGCGG
This sequence comes from Streptomyces sp. NPDC026589, assembly GCF_040638385.1. Taxonomy (NCBI): domain Bacteria; kingdom Bacillati; phylum Actinomycetota; class Actinomycetes; order Kitasatosporales; family Streptomycetaceae; genus Streptomyces; species Streptomyces sp. NPDC026589. The sequence goes on along the minus strand of NZ_JBEZYG010000007.1, from coordinate 255,914 downwards.
GCGCGGCGATCGCGGTGTCGGGCTCCTGGAGGCGCTGTTCGGGGTCGCCGAGCAGGATCACGGAGGGGCCACGGATGCCCCGGCGGTGGCCGTCGGCGTCCAGGAGCGCGGCGATCTGGCCGAGCCGGGCGCCGGAGTGCAGGCTCGCGGCGGTCAGGCGGGGCTCGTGCCCGCTGGTGTCCAGGTCGCCGCGCAGCAGTCCGAGGACCGCACCGGGGTGGCCCTCGACGGCGTCCAGGGCCAGGCTCACGTCGGAGGGGTACTGCTCGGCCTCGCCCAGGGTGATCGCGTTGCACACGAACAGGCCCAGGACGCGGGCGCGCAGGGCATGCGCGGCGATGGGGCGGGTGCGGCCGGTCGGGTCGGTCTTGCAGGTGGTCGGCGTGCACCCGCCGGCCAGCACTGACCCGTCGGGTCCGAGTTCGGCCGGTCCGCTCAGCCCGCACAGGGTCACGGCGCCCAGGGAAGCGTGCGCGGCGGAGCCGTGTGCGTCGACCAGAAGGCTGCCCCAGCCGCTGCCCAGGACGTCGGCCAGGGTGCTGCGCTGGTCGGGGCGCCCGGGGGTGAGCACGTGGGTCAGTCCGGTGGTGCCGTCCAAGAGCGCGGTGCGCGCGAGGGCGGACAGGTCGGGGCGGGCAAGGAGTTTGGCCGCCGCGAAGGTGCAGGCGGCGTCGTCGCGACCGGTGAGAACCCCGGCGAGGGTGCTGTTGCGGGCCGCGGCGTCCAGGATCGGCATCAGGACGCTCAGGGTGAGTGCGCGGGAGCGGGCGACGACGAGGACGCTGCCGCCCTCTGGCCCCAGGGCGGCGGGCGCGTGGAGCCGGGCGGGATCGAGGACGTGGTGGGGGCGGCCGAGCGCGCGGGCGACGAGCTCGCCGAGGTCCTCGTGGCCCGCCAGGCTCACCACCCGGGCGTCCGGCGGCCCGCCCCGGCCGAGGCCCCGGGTCGGGTAGGTGCGCAGGATGTCCGCCCACCGGTCGGCACGCCTGGGGTCGTCGGGCCGAAGGACGGGCACGCTCTCCTCGTCCAGCAGCCGGGCGGCGTCGGCGAGGGTGGACGCCCAGCGGTATCCGTCGGGAAGGCTGGGCATCAGCACCCCTCCTGGTCGACGGGGGTGATCAGGGCGCGCAGCACGTAGGGCACGGACACGCTCGCGGGCAGGCGGGCGGCTTCCTGCCGGGCGGCCCCCATGCCGTCCCGGTGGGCGGGGTCGGTGAGTTGGTGCTGGTAGGGCCAGGCCCGGTCCGCGAGCGCGCCGAGGGCCTGCTCGGCGGTGCGGTCCTGGGTGAATTCCGCCAGTGTCCGGTCCTGGGTGGGGCGTCCGCGGTCGGCGAGGTGGTCGGTGATGCGCCGGTCGGTGCCCTTACCGAAGAACAGCGGGCGCGGACCGTCGGCGAACGCCGCCCGCCGGTAGGCGGCGTCGATGCCGGCGAGCGGGTGGGGGCCGGCCGGGTGCAGCAGCAGCCGGACGAGGCGGGCGCCCGGACGCAGGATGCGCAGCGCCTCGTCTGCGGCGAGCAGCGGGTCGGCGGCGAACTGCAGCGCCTCGTGCTCGACGACGACGTCGGCGCCGAGGGCGGGAAGGGGGAGCAGCAGCGCGTCGGCCTCGACGACCTCGACGCCCGGCAGGTTCGCGTCCCGCAGGTGGGCGGCCATGGCGGCGGACGGTTCGACGGCCCGGTAGGAGGAGGGCCCGTGCCCGGCGAGCTGTCGGGTGATCCGCCCGGTCCCCGCGCCCAGCTCTACCACATCGCGCCCGGACAGCTCCTTCGCCGCCCAGGAGGCGAGCGCGTCGGCCATGGGCTGCGCCAGGGGGCGGTGCCGTTCGTAGACCGCGGCCAGGGCCGGTGTGTAGAGGGGGTCTTCGGGGGCCTGGGCGGATAGGTCCGGGGGCCCGTCGAGGAGCGGGGCGAGCGCGGCAGTGGTGTGGGGCCACGGCCAGGAGCTGGTGGTGTCCAGGACGAGCTGGGTCATCTGGCGCAGGTGGCGCAGGAGACCGAGCAGCGGGCGGAGACCGGCGGCGAGACCGGTACGGGTGGTGGGGTCCGCGCGCAGCGAGTCCGTCAGTGCCTCGCGGATGGCCGGGGGGAGGTAGCGGGAGGCCGTGGCGCCGGGCCAGGGTGCTGGCTGGTGCCGCACGAGCAGGGTGGCCAGCGCGGTGAGGTGCTGGCGGACGGCGTCCAGGTGGGTCGCGGCCGCCAGCGGGTCGCCGCCGGAGTCGGCGGCGGTGAGCTGGCGAAGGGCCCAGCCGGTGTGGTGGAGCAGGTCGTCGGCACGTCCGGCGGCGGCCGTCCGGGCGGCGGGAGTCCAGGGCGGGAGATGTTCGGCGTCCACGTCGCCGGCCGTCTCCGCCCAGGCGTCCACGTGTCCGGCGGCGGCCCTCGGGTCCGCGCCGTGCGGCAGCAGCCGCCAGGTGGTCAGGGCTCCGACGGCGTTGACGGTGGCCAGGGCGTCGGGGCCGAGCGGCACCACGGTCACGGTCGGGTCGTGTACGGCCACGCGGGCGGCGAGGGTCGCCGGGGGCAGCCCGGTGGTGAGGTAACGGGTCGCCGCCGCGGTCGCCACGTCGGCCTCCGCATGGCCGGAGGGCGGCGCTGCCCCGGCGAGCACGGCCACGGCGCGGGCCGGGGGCCCGCCTGCCGCCGGGTGGAGGGTGATGCCGAGCCCGGCGAGGAACCGCTCGAACTCCTCGGCACCGGTGAAGTGGTGGGCGTGCAGCCCCATGTAGACGGCGGCGGTGACGTTGGTCTGGCTGTCGTCGGTGAAGGCGACCTGCCCGGCCGGCAGGTCCATCAGCGCCAGCGCCGCCTCGTACGCAGCGGGGGAGGGCTTGGTCATCCCGATCTCGGCGGAGTTGGCGACGTGGTCGAACAAATCGGCGAGGCCGTGCAGTTGCAGATCCGCTGTGACGGCGGTGGTGTTGTTGGTGAGGGCACAGGTGACCAGACCGACAGCGCGGGCCCGCCGCAGCAGATCGGCCATCGCCGGATCGGCGTCCCCGCGGTCGGCCGCCCACAGCTCGGCGGCGCGCTTTCCGGCCTCGCCGAACTCCTCCGTCAGGCGGCTGGTGACCTGCTCGACCCACTGCTCGTGGCTCCACACGCCATGGTGCGCCAGGTCGAAGCCGCCGTCGTAGGCGATCTTGCGGACGGCCTGCTCGGGGAGGCCGCAGTCCCGGGCGGCCTTGATCGCGCTGCGGCGCGGCCACAGCCGCACCACGCCGTCGAGGTCGACGAGCAGTCCGCGTACCGAAGAGGTCATGGTGTACTCCCGGGCGTCAGAGCGGTGGTGAGGAACCGGGTGGTGGGGTCGGCGTAGAACGCGTCGAGCGGGATCTCGGCTCCGTACGTCTCGTTGACCTGTTGCAGCAGGAGCAGGGCGCCCAGCGAGTCGCCGCCGGAGGCGAAGAAGTCCCGTGCGCTGTCGGCTGGAACCCCGGTCTGCTCCTGCCACCAGCCCGCGACGACGTCGGGCAGCCCCGGATCCGCCGACCCCGTATCCGTCCCCGGCGCTGCGGGCCCCGGCTCTGCGGCGGCGAGGGCGTGGCGGTCGATCTTTCCCGAGGAGGTCCGGGGCAGGGCCGGGCGCGCGGTGATGAGCGCGGGGACGGCCGCTGGCGGCAGCCGGTCCGCCAACTGCCCGCGCAGCCGCTCCGGCAGGTCCGTGTCGTCACTCTCCACATGCAGGACCAGGCGGGGCCTGCCGCTCGTCCCCCGGTCGGTCAGCAGCGCGGCTGCGCGCACGCCGGGCATCTGGGTGGCGGCCCGTTCGACCTCGGCCGGTTCCAGGCGGACGCCGCCCACGTTGAGCTGGTCGTCGGCGCGGCCGAGGAACACGTACCGGCCGTCCCACGGCTGCTGCCGCACCACGTCCCCGGTTCGGTACACCTGCTCGGGCCGCCGGACGCCGTCGGGGCCGGGCAGCCGCAGCAGCTGGAACGCCTTCGCGGTCTCGCCGGGTCGGTCCAGGTAGCCGGTGGCGAGGCCCGCGCCGCCGAGGTGGAGCTCCCCGGCCACCCCGGCCGCTACCGGCTGCTGGTCGTCGTCGAGGACCCAGGCCCGTACGCCGGGTAGGGGGAAGCCGATCGGGACGGGGTCTTCGCCCGGGTCCACCCGGCGGTGGACGATCGCGTCGACACATGCCTCGGTCGGGCCGTAGGCGTTGGCGACGTCGTACCGGCTGATCCACTGCTTCAGCGGCCCGGGGTGGAGCGCTTCGCCTCCGAGCACGATGCGCCGCAGGTGGGGCAGTTCGGTGAACGGGGCGGCGGCCAGGTAGGTCGGGGTGCCGGTGAACGCGGTGATCTTGTGCTTGGCGAGGAAGCGGGGCAGGGCCGGGCCGGGGACGCGGTCGCGCGGCGCGGCGATTTGCAGCCGGGCCCCGGCCGTCAGCGCGCCCAGGACCTCCCAGAGCACCGCGTCGAAGGTGAGGGCGGTCAGCTGCGCCACCCGGTCGCGGGCGGTGAGGCCCGCCCACTTCGGCAGGGCCGCCGCGCGGGCGGCGACGGCGCGGTGGGAAATCAGGACGGGCTTGGGGGCGCCGGTGCTTCCGCTGGTGTGCCAGATGCAGGCGATCGTCTCCCCGGTTGCGGGGAGTCCGGGCTGCCCGGTTCCCGGCGGCAGGGGGGTGGTGGCGGGAGCGAGGGCGGTGAGGTCCTCGGCCCATCCGGGTGCCCTACCGGTGGGGGTGAGGATGCCGGTGGCCTGGCAGGCGGCGGCGATCTGCCGCAGCCGCTCGGGCGGGTGCGTCACGTCGACGGGGACGGCCGGGACGCCGACGTACCAGGAGCCGAGGAGGGCGGTCACCCACGCGGTGCCGGGGGCGAGCGCGAGCAGGACCGGGCCGCAACCGAGCCCACGCTCGCGCAGCCGGGCCGCGGTGTGCATGGCGGCGGCGACCAACTCCGAGTAGGTGAACTCGTGTTCGTCGTCGGCGACGGCGACCTTGTCCGCCCGCCGTTCGGCGGTCCTGGTGAGCAGGTCGGTGAGGACCGTCATCTACGCCGCCTCCTTCCGGGGCTCCGGAAGCACGACGCCGCGGTGCGCCTCGCGCAGGAGGCCGAGGGTGTGCAGCAGGTCCTCGTGCGGGACAGACACGTTCACGCGGATCCGCGGCGGCCCGGGATACAGGTGGTGCCAGGACTCCTTGGTGCCGCCGAAGAGCAGATGCGCGTTGAGCTTGAGGTCGAACTGGCGGCCCACCGAGTTGACCCAGGCGATGGTTTCCTCGGGGCGGTCGAGGTCGGCGACCAGGTGCGGCAGCAGCGAGTACCCGGAGACCGGGCGCAGGTGGTCGCCGGTCTCCAGGAGGTCTCCGGCGTGCTCGGTCAGCAGCTCGAACCCGCGGGCGAAGTGCAGGCTCATCGCGTCCAGGTGGTCGACGATGGCCCGGCAGTCCGCCTCGGCGGGGATGCAGGTGACCTGGTGGTGCGCGTACTGGCGGGCGATCCACCGGTAGCGGCGGGTGAAGGCGGCCGGGTCGGTCTCGTGGGCGGCTTCGGCGAGCAGCAGGACGGTCAGGTAGAGCAGGACGACCTGTCCGGCCAGGGGATTGGTTGAGGCGGTGCGGTCGAACTGGTCGTCGCGGGCAGCGTTCAGGAGCGAGGTGTGCCCGCTGATCAGCAGGCCGGGGCGGATCCCGGGGACGCACAGGTCCTTCGACGGTGTCATCAGCACGGCCGTGTCCGCCACCTGCCCGGACAGGGTGGCCCGGACCCGGTCGGTGACCTGGTGCGGGATCGGGCCGGTGCCGCCGGCGAGGAAGACGACGTCGACGACCCGGAAGTCGGCGGCGAGCGGTGGAGGGGCGTAGAGGGTGCCGGTGACGCCGTTGGGGAAGATCTCCACCAGCGCGGTGTGTGAGGCGCTCTCGCCGGTGGCGTGGACGGCGCCGTCGTGCCGGTATCGGCCCAGGACGGTGCCGCCCCAGCGGCGTGGCGTCTGCTCGAAGGCGTAGTAGCAGGGGGCGGGCAGCACCAGTCCGGCGTCGCACGCGGCCAGCCACCGGGTGACCAGTCCGATGCCCTCGGTGGCCCCGCTGGTGAAGACGACCTGCTCGCCCTCCAGCTCGACGCAGAGGTAGGCGCCAGCCAGGGTGGCGGCCAAGGCGCGGTCGCGCTCGTCGGCGGGGGTGCCGTACTCGTGGAGACGGCCCGTCCGGGCGCACTCGGCCAGGGCCTGGTGAAGGAACCGGTGGGTGGCCGGGGCGGTGGGGTACAGGTTGTAGCCGTAGCCGATCTGGGCGCTGGCGCGGGAGACGCCCTCGCGCAGCTCGCGGTAGACGGCCACGCACGGCGCGTCCTCGGTGAGGGGAGCGATCAGCGTGCTCATCGCGTCACCCCCGAAAGGATCGCCTGCACGTCGGCTGCCGTACGCGCCGTCGAGCTCTCGTCGAGTCGGGGCGTGAAGGGGTAGGGGTCCTCGGGGTGCAGTGCGGCGGTCTGTTCGGCCAGGTCGGCGGGCGGGACGCTTCCGTCGGCGGCGGCGATCATGATCTGCGCCAGGCGCGGCATGTCCCCGGCGTCCAGCCCCAGCGACGTCGCTTCCGCGAGTCCCAGGCGCAGGGCCGGGCCGTCCACAGGCAGGTCCGTCAGCCAGTTCACGTGCAATCCCGCCTCGTACAGGCGGCCGGCGGCGTCCCGGGCACTGGGCTGGGGGGTGCGGGTGACCCACAGCTGGTGCGTGCGGGTGTAGCCGAACTCGGCTCCGGACAAGGCCCATCCGCCGTGGGCGAGCTCCTTGCCCAGCGTCCGGGCGTTGGTGACGACGGCGCGGGCGTAGGAGTCGGCGTGGTCGGCGAAGGCTGCCAGCGAGAAACCGAGCGCGGCGACGGCGGCGAAGTGGTGGTTGGACACCATGCGGGGCTGAATCTGCGTGATTCGCTCGGCGGTGGCGATTTCGCGGGTGGCGATGATGCCCTTCTGCGGGCCGGGGAAGGACTTGTGGGTGGAGGCCGAGAGGCTGTCCGCACCGCAGGTGAGCGGGTTGGGCAGCGCGCCGCCCATCACCAGGCCGAAGGTGTGGGAGACGTCGACGTGCAGGGCGGTGGCAAGGCCGCACTGGGCGATGGCGGTGGCGAGCGGGGCGATGTCGAGGCCGGTGAGGGCGTGGCACTGGTCGACGTAGACCAGGCTCGGGCGGTGCTCGCGCAGGAAGCCGGCCAGTTCGTCGGTGTCCAGCTCGTGCATCCCGTCTCCGGGGAGGTGGACCGGGGTGTACCCCATCTGCCGTGCCACGTCCGCGGTGGCGTAGTGCCCGCCCTGTGCCGGGGCGAGGCAGGCGATCGTGCTGCCGGGAGGCCCGCCGAGAGCGGCGATGACCATCTGCATCGCGTGCAGCCCGGACAGCGGCCGGACGTTCACGGCGGCGGCGCCGGTCAGGCGGCGCAGCAGCGGGACCGTCAGACCGGTCTCCAGCCAGGCGGCTTCCTTGCCGGAGGGGAAGCGCCAGTCACCGTCCGCCGGGTCGGGGCGTTCGTCGAACATGTAGCGGGCGGCGAGGTCGGCGATGAAGGGCAGCCGCGCGACCGGGGGCATGACGTTCTCTGCGGGGATGAGGCTCAGGGTGCGCCGGGCGCGTTCCTGGTGGGTGCGCAGTACGTCGAGGCCGCGGGTCAGAAGCTCGGCGCCGCTGGGTACGGACGGGGTCATGGTCCAGGGTCCTAACGGGTGCGGGCTCATGCGAGCGGCCGGAGGGTGTGCAGGGCGCGCAGCAGCAGGCGCGGGGTGGTCGGGTTGTCGCGGAAGGCGGTGCGGCCGTGCCCGAGGCGGTCGTTGGCCAGGATCAGGGCCTGTCCGGGCTTGAGGGTGAAGTCGGTACGGAAGGCGCTGCCGGGCTGGGCGGCGGCGTCGAGGAACGCAAGGGCCCGTTCCATGGCCGCCTCGCCGCCGGAGGTGGCGTGGTAGGTGTCGGTGGCCGTCCGGCTGTAGCGGGTGATCCAGGAGCCGTCGGCATCGCGGGCGAAGGCCGGCCCAGACGTGGAGCGGCCGGAGGCGAAGGTGGAGGTGCGCACCAGGGCGGAGTCGTGGGCGAGCTGCTCGGCGGCTTCGGGGTCCACCCGGCGCAGCTCGGCGTAGGCGTCGACGAGGTTGACCAGGAAGGAGACGCCGCCGGAGGCGGCGGCGCTCACGCACAGCATGAGGGTGGTGGGGATCTGCCCGAGGTCCTGGAGCGTGGCGTCGCAGTGGACTTGCTGTCCGGCTCGGTCCTGGAAGGGGTGGTCCCCGCCGGAGGCGGCGGTCAGCCTGCTGACGCCGGAAGCGGCGGTGTGGCTGCTCGTGGTGTAGAGCGGCGGGGTGAAGACCTCGCCCAGGTGCAGGGCGGTGGCCACCTCGCCGAGGTGCTCGGCCGAGGGAGCGGCGTTGGGCACGTGCACGATGGCGTACCCGCGGCTGCGGTAGCTGTCGGCGATACGGCGGCGTACGGCCACGTCCGGCAGGCTCCACGCGGTGGCCTCGATCGGGCCGGCGGGGACGGTGGTGAAGCCGGGCATCTGCCGGGTGCCGGAGGCGGCGGGGGTGATCAGCGGGGTGGGCATGGAGAAGTCCTTCCGGATCGGGGGTCAGATGACGGCCGGGGCCTGCTCGCGCAGGCCCGGGTGGCGGGTGAGCAGGGTGTGGATGGCGTCCTGGTGATGGCGGTCGGTACGGTCCGGCGCCCGGTGACCGGACTCCAGCAGTCCCAGGAGCGGGGCGAGGTGGCGTTCCAGGGCGAACCGGCCGCGGCGGGGGCTGCGGGCGGTGTCCAGGGCGGCGAGGTAGCGCTCCCGCTCCGGGCCGTCGCCGGCCGCGTAACGCAGGGCGGCGGCCAGGGCCTGGGGGTGGTTGGGGTCGATGACCGGGCCGATGCCGAGGGCGGCGACGAGATCGCCGGTGGCGCCGTAGCCGTCGACGACGACGGGCAGCCGGTACAGGGCGGCATCCCGCAGCCGCAGCCGGTGGCACGTCATGTTCTCCGCCGTGCGCTCGCCGGTGATCACCACGGCGCGGGCGGCCTTCACCCATCCGTCGCGCGCTCGGTGCGCCACCGGCTCCTCGGGCAGCAGCACCCGATCCGCCACGTCGAGGTTGTCCGCCCGGGTGAGCAGCGCGTCGAGCCGTACGGGCGGCGGGGCGTACAGCAGCCGCAGCCGTAAGGCGCTCGTGGGGTCGGCCGCGAGGGCGTGAAGGACGGGGTCGGGGCGGCAGTAGTCCCACACGCCGCCGTTCCACAGCAGCTCGCACTCCGCGTCCTCACGCACGGCGGCGGTGTCGGCCGTGCGCAGGGAGTGCCGGTTGTAGCCGATGGGCACCAGGCTGACCAGGTCGGAGAGGTCGGCACCGGCACGGTGGTGCAGGGCCGACATCCGGCCCGCCGCGACCAAGGCACCGAGGGTGGAGGCGCGTTCGGCCTCCGAGCGGACCAGCAGATGGTCGGAGAGCAGCAGTTGCAGCCGCCACCGCGCCACGGTGTCCCGGTACAGGGCCTCGACCTCGGCTCCGGGGCCGGTGAAGGAGTCGAAGTGCAGGTGCTCGATGGGCGGGGCGTTCTCCGCGATCAGGAGCGCGCCACGCTCGTAGGCGTCCAGCAGGAGCCGGGTGTCGGGCAGGTCGGTGGTGATCACGGCGTCGCTGGAGGCGACGGTCTCCTTCTCGCCTCCGGCGACGACGGTGACGCCGGGGTGGGTGAAGTCCGAGGCGCGCGGCGCGTAGATGGTGACCTGGTGGCCGGCGTCCGCAAGGACCTGGGCCGTCTCCCACAGGCGCAGGCCGATCCCGCCGAGCTGGTCGTCGACGGGGTAAGGGCTGGCGAGAATCCCGATGCGGCTCATGCGCCCGCCCCCGCCCAGTGCGCGGTAACTGCGGGCCATGTGCCCAGGTCGGTGAACGGGCCGACTTCGACGGCCGCCGCACCGAGGATGGCGTCCATCTGGTGCGGGTGCTCGGGCAGGCCGAGCGTCGCCCGGTGCAGCGCGTCGACGAAACCCGTCGCCGCGTGGTGGGCGACGGCGTAGCCGAACCAGACCGCGTTGAACCGGTCCGCGGCCTGAAGGCCGGGCTTGTCGGCGTAGTCGGTGACGTGCAGCAGCCCGTCGGCGGCCCACTTCACGTGCAGGGCCCCGTCCACGGCCAGGCGTTCGGGGTCGTCCTCCCGGGCGGCCAGGAACACCGACTCGTGTCCGGCGTGGATGAGGTCCAGGGCCTCGCCGACGGCGCCGGGGGCCGGGGCGTGCAGGACCTGGTCGGCGAGGAGGACCAGGGTCGCGGGCCCGTACCAGGGGGCGGCGCCCAGGACCGCGCCGGTCGACTCCGGCAAGTCCGGATTCTGCCGGGCCACGGCGAGCGGCAGCCCCAGCTCGTGGCAGCGGCGCTCCAGGTAGCGGGCGGTTGGCTCGCGGTCCGGTCCCAGGACGGCGAGCAGCCGCAGCCGGTCGGTGTGCGGGGCCAGCAGCTCCAGGGTGTCGTCCAGGGCGACGCGGCCCGGCCCGATCGGCAGGAGTTCCTTCGGGGTGGGCAGTCCCAGTCGGCTCCCGCGCCCGGCCAGCGGGAGGACCACGGTGTCGCGGAGCCCGTTCATCGAACACCGCCCGCGGCGACGGCACCGATCGCGTCCGACAGAACGCGGGCGCCGTGCTTGGCCTCCTCCTCGCTGACGATCAGCGGAGGGGCCACGGTCAGGACCGGACCGAAGGCGCGAATCAGGACGCCCTGCTCCTGCGCGGTCCGAGCGACGAGGTCGGCCAGGTCCATGGAGGCCATTTCGACGCCGATCAGCAGGCCCTGCCCGCGCACGTCGCGCACGTCCTGCCGCTCCTTCAACGGAGCCAGCGCGTCCAGGAGCTGCGCGCCCCGGGCGGCGGCGGCCTCGACCAGCTTGTCGCCCTCCACAATGTCCAGGACGGCGAGGGCGATCGCGCAGGCGGTCGCGTGACCGCCGGTGGTGTGCCCGTGCCGCAGCCCGCCGAGCAGCGGGTCTCGGGCGAAGGCGGTGTGAATGTCCGCGCGGACGGTCACGGCGGCCAGCGGCGCGTACCCGCCGGTCAGGCCCTTGGCCGTGGTGATGATGTCCGGGGCCGCCCCGGCGCTGCCGAGATCGTGCTCGAAACCGAACATCGCGCCCGTTCGGCCGAAGCCGGTGGCCACCTCGTCCGCGATCAGCAGGATCCCGTACCGATCGCACAGGGCCCGCAGTTCGGCCAGCCGGCCAGGCGGGGGGACGATGACGCCGCCGACGCTCAGGACCGGTTCGACGAGAACGGCGGCGACCGACTCCGCGCCGACGGCCTGGATCTGCGCCTCCCACTCCTCGGTCCCGGGGATGCGGCACTCCTCGTGCTGCGTCCCGTCCGCGCACGCCGCACAGCGTGGCGTGGCCAGGTGGGCGTATCCCTCGGGCAGGGGCCCGGCGCCCTCGCGGCGGAACGGTGAGGCGGTCGCGGCGATCGCCGCCGTGGTCGCTCCGTGGTAGCCGTCGGTGAAAGAGAGCACCACCGTGCGTTCGGGGCGCCCCTCGATCCAGTGCCACATCCGCGCGATCTTCACGGCGGCCTCGGTCGCCTCCGACCCCGAGTTGCAGAACAGCGTGTGCTCCAGCGGGCCTGGCAGGAGACCGGCGATCCGGTCGGCCAGGTCCCGCGCCGGCAGGGTGGACACCTCGGCCAGGTCCCAGGTCATCAGCGTCGACGCCTGCGCGCTCATCGCCTCCACCACCGCCGGGTGGCTGTAGCCGACCGTCGCGTTCAGGGTGCCCGAGCGCAGGTCCAGGTAGCTGCGCCCCTGGTCGTCGCTCACGTGGCAGCCGCTCCCGGAGACGAGCGTCAGCCGCTCCGTCTGCTGGATTGGGGTCCAGGGGTGCCAGGTGCGGTCGGTCCCGGACGGGGACGTCGCCGGAGGCGGATCAAGAACGGTCACTTCTCGCTCCTTCGGGTAGCGGTGGTCGAGGACGAAGGTCCGGGGCAGGGCCCGGTGGGGGCGCGCTCGGTCAGGAGGCGGTCGGCGATCTCCCGGGCCATGTCGGCCGGGCCGCGCAGACTGCTGTCGAGCACCACGAGCCGGTCGTGACGCCGGCCCATCCCGTGGACGTGGAAGGCGTGGAACCGCTCGGTGAACGCGGTATCGCGCACGGTGCGTTCGTCGCGGACGTCGATGTGGCCCCGGCCCTGGCCGAGCCGGGCGGCCCTCGCTTCGTGCGAGGCGTGCAGGTAGACGGCGAGGTCGAACCGGGCGAACGCCCGGGGCCACCGCAACGCGAGCACCGCCGCCAGGTAGGGCCCTCCGGCCATCCCGAACGCCACCGTCCGGTCGCCGTAGCCGTCCTGGACGATCACGCGGCCCCGCGGGCGCGGAGGAAGGAGACGGACGAGTAGTCCGTCGAGCAGAAACCCGCCGACCACGTACGCAGTGGTCGTCCACCAGCTGTCCGGCTGCCGCGCAGAGGACAACTGCCGCAGCAGCGGCTGCAGAGGGTGGAGGCCGGCCAGCATCCCCCGGTGGCGGACGGCCGGAACACCGCGTCCTTCCAGTTCGGCGACCAGAGCCCGCACCAGCGTGGACTTCCCGGCCATGTCGACCCCGTCGACAAGGACCCGGAGCTCCCGCGGACGCGGCACGGCTCGCCGGACCAGCGATGGAGTGCGAGCTCGGCGATCCTCGCCTGCGGCGCGAGGAGGGAAGCGGGGGAACGGAGTCACGGTTCAGTCCTTTCACCGTTGCGCACGGGACGTGGGTGCCATGCGGCGGGGGAGGGAACGTGAGGCAGGCGTCGACGGTGGCGTCCCAGACGGACTCGTCGAGGCAACAGCGTTACAACCAGACGACGTTGTGTCATTGCGGCTGCTGCGCACCAGCATTGCGGGTGACCCGCAATGCGCACCGATGCCAAGCCGGACGCACTGCCACCCGCGGCCAGGCTTATGTACGGTGACTCCCAGGGAGCCTCACGGGAGGTAAACAAGTGATCACGGTCAGTCGGTCGCGGCGCGTCGTCATGCGTAAGACCGCCGAGCAGATCAGCGAGGTCGGCCGGCGGCAAGGGCTCAGCACGGAACGAATCGCGGAGGCCATCAGCGCCCAAGTGCCCGAGATGGCGCCACTGGAAGCGTGGCGACTGGCTCTGGGATGGTCGCGATCGGCAACCATCGCGCACGTGGGCGCGCTCTACCGCTCCCGGGGGCTGCTTCCGCCAGGGCTGTCCCAGCCGATGCTCTGCAGGTGGGAACACCACCGATCCGAGTGGCCCAGCGAGGAGTACGCCGAGGCCCTGTGCACGGTCTACGAGGCACGCACCGACCAACTCGGCCTCGACCGGCGCAGCATGGGCCCGCGTCAGCACCGGGGTGGATACAGTGCCCCTGCCGTGAAAGCGTGCGCCACTCCCGCACGGGAAATGAGGACCATGACCACCGCCGCCGGACTGCCCGCCGTCCGAGAGTCTCTTCATCTCGCCCTGCTCGTCGAACCGGCCGGCAGCAGCACCGTCGTCGAGCTGGCCGAGGCCGCCATCGAGCACTACGCCCTCGGCTACAGCAAGCACCCCCCGGCGACCCTGTTCGGAGAAGTTCACCAGGCCCGCGGCCTGCTGTCGCAGGCACTCACCCAGGACCAGATCTCCGAAACGGTGGGAACCGACGTACGACGGGCTGTCGGGTGGTTGTCCGCGCTCATGGGCAACCTCGCGTTCCACCTGGACGACTACACCGGTGCCCGTGCTCACCTCGCGACGGCGGTCACGTACGGCGACCGCGCGGGTGATGCCCGGCTTTCGGCCTGGTCCTGGGGCGCTCAGGCCATGGTGGCGCGAGCAGCAGGCCACCATACGACCGCGCTCACGTACGCCGAGCGCGCCGCCTCCATCGCACCGGCCGGTCTGGCTCGGGCCCAGGTCAGCGCGTGGGCGCGCGTCCCCTCGCTTGCCGCGCTCGGACGTGACCGGGACACCGACGGCGCGCTCGTGGCGGCGACGCGCGAGCTGGAAGCCGATGCTCAGGGATGGGCTCCCGGCCGATTCGGCTTCGACGCGGCCGAGTACGCCCTGCACGAAGCCGATGCCCAGCGTGTCCTGGGCAGGACGGACCGCGCCCGTGCCTGCGCAGAGACCTCGTTGGCCGCGGCCACCGAAGCGACCCCTTCCTGGGCCGCAGCGTCGCTGGTCATGGCTCAGGCCGAGGCCGCCGAGCATCCGGCCGACGCGGCACAACGCGCGACGGAGGTACTCTCCCTGATCCCGGCGGACCGGTTGCGGGCCACGTCCCGCACTCGCCTCGCACAGCTCGCCACGGTCCTCGGTACCACCGACGCGAGCGGCACCGAGCAGCTGCGCGAGCGCGTCCGAGCGCTGCCCCCGCCCATCGGCCCCCACGGCGAGGCGATGAGCGCCTGATGCCAGGACGCCCGTCCGGCCGGGCGCAGGGCTGATGGCGGTCATGCTCTTCCTCCTGTCGTACGGCGTGCCAGCCCTGACGCCGTGGGCGCGAGCTCCACGGCCGCGATCACGGGCAGCGTGACGGTGTAGAGCGACGAGCCCATCCGGCTCGTCGCCTCGCCCAACCAGTACGCCCGGAAGCCGCGGTGGCCGCGCAGCGAGAGGGGCCTGCGGCTCGCGCCGGGGCTTGGGGTGCCCGCGACTCCCCGGCAGGAGACCGAGGAAGCTGGCGGGGCCGGGGGAGTGTGTGGAAGTGATCCCACCGGCGTGTTCCGCAGCGAGTTGTCCGTCCGGTTCCTGGCCTCGGCCGTAGACGCGATCATGATGGCTCACCGTCAGCAGAGTCGTTCCACAGGAGCCCTTCGCGGGCCGCGTAGCTGACACAGGCGGCCATCGTGTTTACGCCCAGCCTCTGGAAGAGGTTCTTGCGGGCGTTTCTGACGTGCCCCGGGGTCCTGTCGAGCTGTTGGGCGGCTCCGCTCTTTCCTCGTCCTTCGGCAGCGAGAATCACCATGTCGAGTTCGAAGGGTCTCAGCAGGATGCCTGGCTGTCCGAATGGGCGTTGCATGTGCGGTGGGCTGGCCACGGTGTTGCGCACGGAGGCGCCCAGGCCGGCAGGAAGGCGGTAGCCGCCCTGGGCGACCGTGGCTTTCACGGTGGTCAGAAGGTTCGGCCTGCCGGTCAGCTCGCTGGTCCGGACAACGGCGCAGACCCCGTACGGGGCGATGGCGTTGAGGTCGTGCACACCTATCCGGTCCACTATGAGTACGACTGCGACATCAGGGTGGTCCGCGAAGTGGGAGCGCAAGGTGTCGTGGAGGGCGCGGTCGATGATTTCGCCGCTGAAGACGGCGACACTCTTGACCAGGCCAGGCGGTGCGAGGGAGGGCCTGGGGGGCATGCGAGGTTCCGATCTGGTGAGGGCGGTGGTGGGTGTATTCAGGCTTGCTTCGGGCTGCGCCCGAGTGCGGTTCAGCGTCCTGGTGCCGTGTGTCCCGCCGGGTGGTTTCGCCGGGCGGCGGCGCCGTCGGGAGCGGGCTGTCGGTCAGACCGGCGGGTGGAATTCACCACCTCGACTCCTCTCGCGCGCGGTGTAGAAGGCGGCAGACTCGGTGTCCTGGGCAGGGCGGAGCGAGGCTGTCGACGGGGGAGGCCCGGCCCCGTGAGGCTGACGTCCGCTGCGGGGAATCGACCCGTAGGAGGCCCAGACCTTCTCGCCGTCTCGCCGAGTGATGGAGTGGCCGAACTGATCAGCTAGAGAGAGAGCTTCGAGGAGGTTCCTGTGCTCGGTCTCCGATAGGCCGGCACCGAGATGGATCTCGGCGAGGAGCGCGGTGGGTGTGCCGGAGATGCGTACGTCGGCACCGGTGATCGTCGCTAGGACACTGAGCAGTACGGCGGCCCGCTGCGGGAGCGAGCGCGAGGAATCGGACGGGCCCTCCTCACCTTCAGCGGCACCGACGGCGAGCCGGTCGGCCGATACTGCGGCCTTCCTGGCACGGGCAAGGTGCGCCTGCGTCCTGGCCGCCTCGTGGGGGCCGTGGAGCGCGTCGGGTTCGGCTGCCACATCGGGTCTCGCCGCCCTGTTTCGGCGGGCGGCGGTGGGCGTCTCGGGAAACGCCACAAGGCCGTTCACCTCGCCGGTGGCGTCAGTCGCGGCATTCCGGCTCTCTGCCGCGCACATCAGATGAGCCCTTCTCTCATCGCGAACGCGACGGCTGCCGTGCGATTGGGAAGCTGGTAGCGGATCATCACTTTCTGCAGGGTGTTCTTGATCGTGCGTACGGAGAAGGACAGCGATTCCGCGATCTGGGCGGTGTCTTGTCCCTCGGCCAACCGCCGCAGCACCTCTCGTTCGCGCGGTGAGAGCCGCGTGGCGCAGAGCCCCCGTGGTGCCAGCACCTCTTGCTGCACGCGGGTGAACTCCGAGAGGAATTGCGCAAGAAGGTCCCCGGGCAGGTACGCCTGCCCGCGCGCAACGGATGTGATGACTTCGACGAGGTGTTCGGGGGTGGCGTCGGCACGCCGGACAATGCCTCCGATGCCGCACTCTGCGGCGCTCAGCAGCTGTTGCCCATCGATCGCCGTGACGAGGAGGACGGTGCGTGTCTCGCTCGTGCGCTGGGTGCGCCGAAGTTGCACCTGTACGTCGTCGTCCACCGCATCCGTGACCAGGAGAAGGACTCCAGGGCTACTCTCCTCGCTGCTGCGAAGGCGTACTTCGGGCCGTGGCCCCAGTTGGGCCACGACCCCCGCCCGGGAGAGCGGATCCGCAGCCCGAACACAGACGGTGATCGGCTCGGTGCTCGACAGGGTCAACGGCCCGCGGCCGTGAGTCCCCGAGACGAATCGGAGCTGCGGTTCGGTGGCGATGGTCATAGCTCGGTCTCGTCTCGGACGAGAGCAAGAAAACCGCCGGCGGATCGAATGGTGTGCAGGGTGTCCTCGTAGACCCCGGCAAAGGTGCTGATGTCGTTACGGCTGGGTGCCATGACGCCGTGGAGCGTGCCCGCCCGCATCGCGTGTCGGAGGCGCGCGAACTGGGGGCGGGTGACGGGATCGGTCATCTCCGTCGTGTCCCAGGTGGTGATCGCAACTTCCCACCCGTCGGAGTGGTTGGCGACCTGGGCGAGTCGGTCGGCGGGCTCACGGCCGACCCGGACCAGCGCGTACCGGGCAACACGGACGGGGTTGTCGCGGCGGTGCAGCACGGCGGAGCACGTCTCCAGGCGCAGGGAACGGAGCCGCTCGGCCTCGGTGGCGGTCGAGAACGAGAGCGGGAAGGGCGTCATCTCCGAGAACTCCCCCTCTGTGAAGTGGGCTGGGCAGGTGGGCCGTCCGACAACTTCCCTATGAAGCTGACGGACGGTGCAAGGGCAGAGGCTCTGTCTCCCTCGCGCGTCCGAGGGTGCCTGCGCGGTCCGCCGCCCCCGGATGGGGGCGGCGGAAGAGGTACGCCTCAGTGGTCGGCGGGGTCGTCGACCGCATCGGTGTAGGCCCACTTCATGGCTGCGTTGAACGCCGCAGCCTTCGCGCTGCCTTCGTTCGTGGCCTCCTCCTCACGGACGGTCGAGAACCGCTTCCAGTACGCACGGCAGGCGGGGGACCTCATGAGGTACTGGGCGAAGTGGGGCAGCTGCTGGTCGCTGATGACTCCGAGCCGGTGGCGAAGGCTGATCATGCAGAGCAGCCGATTGGCGCCCATAGCTTCCTGGTAGGCGGTGGGCTCCATGTCGGAGGGCGCCCACGTCGCAGCCGTTTCGGGGTGGGTGGACACTTGGGCCAGCCAGTCGAGCTGGTTGCGCGCGAGGATCGCTTCGTTCCGCTGCCGTTGGTGCCGAGCCTCCTGGAAGACCCGGACTGCTCCGACGCCGACGATGGAGAGACCGGTCAGGAGAACCGCAGTGCTGAGTTTCATTGCTTCAACAGCCCTTTCGTTGCGCTGATGATGAGGACGCCATGCCCGCAGTCGCCACGGCTCGGCATGTGTCCGTGAGGTTGATGGTGGGCGGGTCGTCGTGCTGCGAGGCAGCTATGGGGAATGGGGGCCGCGGCTGTCAGCGCGGTGCCTTTGGACCGCTGTCCGCCGATCGGCGTGAGGGGCGCATGTCGCCGCCCCGAGGGCGGAACGTGACGTCGGAGGCGTCGAGGCGTCGGTGGATGTAGCCGTACGACTTTCCCGATTCCTCCATGAGGCCGCGAATTGTGGCACCGGCGTCGTACCGCTTCTTCAACTCGGCGTCGATGAGCTTCTGTACCTCGGGGCTGACCCTCTTGCGGTACTTCGGCCAGTCAAATCCGTCAGGCACGTGTGTCTGTCCCTTTTCGAAGCGTGGTGACCGTCTTCATCGGTCCAGGTGGGTGAGGTTGAGGACGGTGACCGGCGGGAGGTGGTCGCCGAGGGCCCGGGTGATGGGTGTGTCCACCACCAGGTGGTCGTGGATCGTCGGGGCCAGACGGGGGGACACGAGCACGTAGTCCGACCGGCGGTCCCAGTTCTCGCCGCTGTCCCAGTGGCCGGCTGTACGTGGCGGAGTCCGCCCGAGGTGCCGCGGGGGGTCAACGAACCCGGCGTTCATCAGCGCGTGCATAGCGTCGCGGTCCGTGCCCCCGTAGCTGCCGTCGGGCAGCATCTTCCGGTGCCGGGAGTGCAGGTGGGCCGCCACCTGGTCCCAGTCGGCCGGGTCCGGGTCGCCGATTCCCGAGGTGTTCAGGTCCGCGATGATCAGAGAGAGCGCATCGGCAGCGGCGTACTCCGTCAGCCACCCAGCCTCCTTGAGCCGCGCGGAGGGGGCGAAAGGGTGAAAGTGCGAGTGCAGGACTTGCAGCGCGATCCCATCGACCTTCAGCACGGCGCGGGAAGCGGTGTGGTGGAACCGGCCGCCGCTGATGTCCGGCTGGAACCGAGCGCAGCTGACCCGGGGCCACCGGTAGAAGATCACGAGGTGGCAGCCGTGGCTTTTCGACGGCGCGAACAACGCCTGCATCCCGAGCTTCGCGGCTGTGGCGTGGAGCCGGGCAAAGTCTTGGCGCTCCCAGTGCTTGGCCTCTTGAACGCCCAGAATGTCGAGGTCGAGGGATGCCAGGAGGTCCATCTGCCCGGCCCAGCGGTCACCGCTGCCGTCCATAACGTTGTAGGAGCCAACGCGGAGGAGGCTGTTGCGTGCTGGCTGGGCGCTCATGCCGACCTCTGCATCTCTGCGCCCGCGAACCGCCGGCGGCACGGTGCGAGGATGCTGCCGTCCGGCAGGAGCTGGCCGGTGTCCTCGAACAGCAGGACGCCGTTGCACAGCAGTTCCCAGCCTTGTTCGGGGTGGGCGGCAGAGATGCGGGCGGCCTGACGGTCGGGCGCGTCACCTGTGGGACACGGCGGGGTGTGTTTGCACATCGTGCTCATCGTCCTTTCGGAGCGAAGTGGGAAAGGTGGGGTGCTCCCCGGCACCGGGCCGCTGCCGGGGGAAGGGTCCGCTCGTCATGCGGCCTCCGCGAGCACGACGGTCGGGGCGTCGTCGGCAAGGAGGTCCGGCGCGTACCGGCGGCACACCGCTTCCAGAGCGACGGTGATCGGCGGCAGCCCGACGGTGGCCCTGCGCTCGTCCACCGACTCCGGTGCGCGCAGCGGACACAGCGTGACGCCGTCGTGATTCAGCAGGAGTTGGGTTCCGTACTCCTGCGCGCGTCCGTTGGTGATGAGGGCACGGTCGTGCAGGTGCGCCCAATGGTCCATGCGCGCGTCGCCGGCCTTCGCGGCTCGCTCCAGCAGGATGGTGGCGGTGCGTTGGAAGTCGGGTTGGTCGTCGCTGTGCAGAGCGATGCTCCATGCGGCGCGGGCGGCATCGGGGCCGACGAGGCGGTTGCCGGGCCAGCCGTATTCGGCCAGGATGCGGCGCAGCCAGTTGGCGTCGGCGTGGTCGGAGTGTCGGCCCTGGCCGAGGCGGACGCCGTCAAGGTGGTCGCGCACGCGCCCGGCCCGGCGTGTCGCCGCCTTCGTGGCCCGGTCGATGAGTTCGCGGGCGATATCTGGCCTCAGCGCTTCGGCGGCCGTCACGTGATGCTCCTGCTGTCCGCGGCGGACTGCGGCTCGTGGACTTTGCAGCCGATGAGAGCGTTCAGCCCAGGCCGCGGCTCGGCGAGGAGTTCAAGTCGGGCGACCGGCTCGCCGTCCTGCCCCTTGCCCGGTCCCCGTAGGTTCCAGCCCATGTCGATGACCCGGCGAAGGAAGGGGGCGATCGGATCAGCGTAGAGGGGATCGCGAGCGAGGGCCTCCGCGCGCACGAGCGGCAGACCGAGTCGGGCGGCGAAATCCGAGGCCCACAGAGTGATCAGCCGGACGGTGTCGCCGGAGTGGCCGGGAAGGGTGTGGAAGCAGCTCAGGAAGAGGCACGGGCCTTGGTCCCATCCATGGCGGGGCGTGCGCTGCGGGATCATGCAGGCCAGCAGCAGCCCGTCCTCGAACAGCCCGGCCGGCGCGTCCTGCGGGTCGCGGAACAGAGCCGGTATATCGGCTCGGGCGGGTACGAGCAGGCCGCGCACGGTGAGCCAGCGTCGACGGTCCTGGACGAGTGCGACGGCCTCGTCCCGCTCGGCGTCCGTGCTCAGCGTGCGCATCTCGTACACGGTTGCCGGTGCGGGCTGGCCCGGAGGCGTGGGCGACGGCTCGGTGAACGGCGCGGCAGAGGACGTTTTCACCGGGCGGCTCCGCTCTCCACCGTGCCGGTCGGCCTGGCGTCCAGCAGTCCCCACGCGTGGGCCAGGACGACGAGCTGGGTGACGGTATCGGCGCCCGTTGTGTCGAGCAGTTTGTAGAGTGCGGTCCGGAGGTCGGCGGGGGCGATCCTGGCGGCGAGGGCGACGTCGCGGGGAGCACTGTGCTCAGCGACCGCCCTCAGCAGCAACCTCTGCGCCTCGTTGAGTACCGGCGTTTGCCGCTCGGTGGCGGGCGGGGTGACCTGTTCGGCGGCCAGCACGAAGTGCACGAGCACGTGCGGCTTGCAGCGGGGCTGGCAGTGGAGACTCCGCCGGATATCGCGGACGTACTGGCGGATCGTCTCGATCGCCAGGCCGTTCCTCGTGGCGATCTCTTGGGTGGAGAGACCGTCCACGAGCTGTTGGGCGACACGTTGCTGAGCCGGATTCAAGGGTGTGATCGGTGCGCTGGTCGGCATGGACAGGGTCACGGGCGTCTCTTTCTCGGCTGGGCTGACGGTTTCGGGAAGGGGTGCCGCCGGTCCCCGCGGGGGACGGGGGCCGGCGGCACGGGCCCGTGCGCGGCGGTTGGGGTCCACGGGGCGCCGCGCACGGGGGCTCATGCGGCCGTGGGGTCGGGTTGCGCCAGGGGGGCACCGGCGGCCAGGCGTTCGGACCACTGGATGTGGCCCTCCTCGAACGCGGCATCGGCGAGGCGTATTCGCTGGACGTCACCGGTTCCGGCAGGCGGATAGGTGTGCTGGATGTCGCGCCACAGGCGCTGGAGGACGTAGTCGCGGTCCAGGGCCTGGGCGCCGTGCAGTTCCATGGCGTCCTGGGTTGACGTCATGGCCCACTGGTGGCCCAGGTACTTCGCGTTGATCAGGTCGGCGTCGCAGGACAGGCCCTGGTCGAGAAGGTGCACGGACTGGTAGGCGAGGATGCGCCCGGCGCGCAGCCGGGCCTCCATGTCACCGACGCGGTCCCGCAGGACCGGCAGATCGGACAGGGCGCCTCCGTAGCGGGGGCGTACCTTGAGGCGAGCGGTCGTGGTGGCTACGACCGCTTCGTGAATCCCGAGGCTGACCGCGGCCAGGTTCGGCCGGCCGTACAGGATGCTGCTGCTCTGGGCCACGCTCAGCCCCTGACCGATCTCTCCGACGATGTTGTCGGCGGGGACGCGGACGTGGTCGAGGTCGAGGTGGCCGACGGAGAAGCCGTGCAGGCCGAGGCCGGGGCGGTGGTCGGCGACGGTGAGCCCGGGGCGGTCGGATTCGACCATGAACGCGGTCAGCGCCTGGGAGGTGCGCACGCCGGCCTCGGCGGTCCGGGCGAGGACGAGGTGGGCTCCGGCGATGTGGCTGTTGCCGATGTGTGCCTTCATGCCGGTGATCACCCACTGATTGCCGGTGCGTTCGGCGGTGGTCTCGATGCCGCCGATGTGCCCGCCGGCGGTCGGTTCGGTCACCGCGATCGACAGGAGCAGAGAACCGTCCGCCACCCCGGGCAGCCAGCGGGCCTGCTGTTCGACGGTGGCGAAGTGCAGCAGGGCGCCGACGGGGATCAGGGTGGCCTGCAGGATGGCGGCGGCAGTCGCCGAGACGCAGGCGATGCGGTGGATCAGGACCGTCTTGGCCACATGGCCTGCGCCCAGACCCCCGAAGGTGGACGGGACGGTGACGGCGAACCATTTCCGCGCGGCCATCAGATCGGCGACCTTGCGCTCCACCCGGCCCGGAGCGGCTTCCATCCGCACGGCGCGCGGCGCGACGTGTTCGGCCGCGAAGGCGTCCGCCTCGTTCCACAGCAGTTCGTGGCGGGCGGTGAGATAGGGCCGCAGCGCCGGAGGCGGTGTGGCGGGTGTGGCGGGCATGGTCGTCTCCCTCTCCCTGGGTGAAGGTCGCGCGGTGGTGCGGCGGGGGGTCGCTAGCGGCTCCCGGGTGGGGGTGGTGGAACCGGTCTAGCGGTTGGGCGCGGGGGTGATGCGGTCCATTACCTGCGCGCCGGCGTTGATGACGATGTCTCTGAGCCGTCGGGCCTCGTGCAGGGGGCGCTTCTCGGGGTCGATGACGCAGACCGTGCCCAGCACCGTCCCGCTGTCGTGGATGAGCGGGGCTCCGAAGTAGGAGCGGATCCCGACCGCGTCGACCACGTGATTGCCGCTGAAGCGGGGGGAGGCGTGCACGTCGTGCAGGGGGAGGGCCTTCTTGCGGGCCACGACCTCCGGGCACCAGCCGTGGTCGTGGTTCATGGTGCGGCCGACGAAGACGTACCCGCTGTTCGCCGGCGGCTGGTGCAGTCCGACGAAGGTCTGCTCCTCCAGGAACAGATTCACGAACCCGTACAGGAACCCGGTCCGTTCGGCCATGTCCCGGGCCAGCTCGTCGAAGTCCTGGCTGGCGGCGGTGGACACGCCCAGGCGCTCCAGCAGCTCGTACCGCTGGCCCAGTTCGATCGCCCGGTGGGCCGGCGGGGGCCCGCTGACGCTGGGTCCGGACGGGATGGTCGGGCCGTGGAGACCGTTGCGCATGCCGCGTTGCGGTAAGGAAAGGACGGTTGGATCAGTTTGTGCCGCGAGGTTGGGGTCGGTGGGCTGGTATGACATCAGGCGTCCTGGAGGGTGGTGGATGGAGGGCGAGCGGAATCTGCCGGTGCGTTCTTCAGGGCGTGGCCGACGAGGGTCAGCAGCACACCGGCGACATGGCGCGGGTTTCGGGCGTCGCAGGTGACGACCGGTACGTCGGCGTGCAGTTCGAGGGCGGCGCGGACCTGGTCGGGGTGGTAGCGGTGGGCTCCGTCGAAGTGGTTCACGGCGACGACGAAGGGCAGGCGGATGTCCTCGAAGAAGCTGACGGCGGTGAAGCTGCTTGCCAGGCGACGGGTGTCGACCAGGACGACCGCGCCGACAGCTCCGCGGGAAAGGTCGTACCAGAGGTCCCCGAACCGGTCCTGGCCGGGCGTACCGAACAGGAACAGCTCCAGGGGCACGGGCTCGGGCAGGCTGAGGCGGCCGAAGTCGAAGGCGACCGTGGTGGTCTGCTTCGCCTCGACCCCTTCCAGGCTGTCCACGTCCACGCTGGCCTCGGTGAGGTACTCCTCCGTGCTCAGCGGCGTGATCTCGCTTACGGCGCCCACGGCGGTGGTCTTGCCGACGCCGAAGCCCCCGGCGATCACGACCTTCAGCACGGTCGGTGCGCCGGCTTGCGGTCGCGACGGAGTCAGCGACACCACGGCCGGGTCATCCGGCCTGGGCGTAGGTGACGGCATCGGGCCACTTCCTTTTCAGGGCCGCGGCGAGGGCAGCCAGTAGATGGGGGTTGGGACGTTTGTCTGCGTCTGCGTCTGCGGCTTCGTCGGAGGTGGCATAGGCGTCGGTGACGGAGATGACCAGGGCGTGGGCGTCCAGGAGGTCCGAGATGAGGATTTTGACGGCGGTGACGGGGCGGCCGAGCCGTCCCGCGAGCTCAGCCACCGACCGGCGGTGCTCCCCGCACAGGGCGAGGATCTCTTCGCTTTCCCCGACCTGACCGGGGCCAGGCTGTCCGGGTCCGGCGTCCAGCACGGTGTCCACGCTCATCAGATGCCGGGGCGTGGTGCGTCCGCGTGTCAGCGTGTAGGTCCGGACGAACGCTGTTTCCTCGGCCGCGTCGCCGTCGGCGCTCACCGGACCTCGTCACCCGTGCCGACTCGGACGGGGATCTGCATGAAGGGGGCGAATTTCTGGAGCAGTCGCCCCATCTCGAACCCGACGGTGCCGGCGTCGGCGTCCGTGGCGGCGATGACGGCGAGGACCGTTTCCACCAGGCCGCGGTTGTTGCTGGGATGGCCTCCGAAGGCCGCACTCTGACCGGCGCTCTGGACGAAGAACAGGCAGTCGTCGCGCTCGATCATGACCTGGCTGGCCGGGTGCTTCTCGTGGCTTGGGCCGGTGATGTTTGCCGCGAGGGAGGCCACACCGCTGAGCGCGGCCGACAGCTCGTCTGCCCAGTCCTTGTCGACGTCGCTGTCCAGCAGCCGCAGCCCGTCCCGCGACAGCAGGACGGTGTGCGTGACGCCCGGAACATCGGCGACGAAGTGCCGAAGCAGCCAGGTCATGTCCTCCCGCTGATGGCTCGCGGTCGCCGCAGAGGCGATTGCGTCTCCGGTCGTAACGGGGTTCATCTCAGGGTGGGCGCTCATGGGTATCGCTCCAGAAGGGGGAGGGGCCAGCGGAGATTTCCGGGCCGCGGGGAGGGATGACCGTCAGTGTTGGGGCTGGCCGGTCGTATCAGGGGTCGAGCTGGTGCTTCCGCCGGACTCGATGCCGTTGCGGAAGGCGCCTGCGAGTCCTGGCCTTGCGGCCGTCGCCGGGGCTTGTTCCCGCTCGCGTTGCGGGCGCAGTGCGCCGGGCTGACGCACACGGCGGGGGAGAGCGGGCGCAGGAGCAGAGTGCTCCGCCTCTCCGGCCAACGGCGCTTCCGCGACGATCGGAAGACCTGCCCGGTCAGTTGATGGGCTGGCCATCGCGGACGGGGGCTGCAGAGGTGGCCGTGCGGCGGTGTGGATCTCCTGGTGGCTGCCGCCCGCACCATCGATGGGGGCAAGGGCTACGAGGAGGCGGGCTGGAATGACGACCAGAGCCGTAGTGCCGCCCGTGACGTTCTCCTGGAGGACAACGGACAGCCCGTGCGACTGGGCGATCTTCGCGGCCACCAGCAAGCCGAGCTGTCCGGCTCGGACTTGGCCGGTGACGTCCACCGCGTCGGGGGCCTGGAGCAGGCGGTTCATCTGCGCACGGGCCTCCGCACGCATGGGGACGGCCCGGTCCTCGACCTCGACCGCCAGGCCGTTCGGCACCCGCTGGGCGCGCACCCACACCTTCGTCGCCGGATCGGAGCACTCGCAGGCATTCTCGATCAGCTCGGCCACCAGGTGCGTCAGATCCGGGCCCACGTGTCCCGGAAGACCCAGCTGGGCGCCCACGGAACCGGCTGCTACCACCACGCGCGGGTACTGCACCACCTCGGAGACCGCACCGCGGAGCGCGGTGGTGACGGGAACCGGCCTGCGCACGCTGCGCAAGGACTGCCCGCCCAGTACCGCCGTGCTCTCGACCTGGCGACGCATCCGCGTCACGAGGTGGTCGATCTCGAAGATCTTCGCCAGCAGGTCCGGGTCGTCGGTCAGCATCTCCAGCTGGCTGAGCGCCGTCAGGGCCTTGCTGACCAGGGCGTGCTCTCGCATGGCCAGGCGGCGCAGCACTTCGAGAAGGACGACGGACTGGGACTCGTCGTGCACGCGTATCAGCGCCGTGACGGCGTGCACCTGGAGTGCACTCAATGCCGTGTCGACCTCGCCGTTCGGGCTTGCCGGCTGTGGCGTCGGCATGTCCGGCAACGGCGGCCGTGATCCTCGGCACAGCTCGTCCGCCGACCATGCCACCGACTTCTCCACGGCCGCCGCAGCTCCCGAGAGGGCGGTCAGCACCGCTGCTCGCCGTTCCTCGCCGGTTGTCTGCACGGCACCGGCGGCGGTTCGCGCTCCACGGTCCGCGACCCACGCGACGACGACGAGTCCGACGACAAGGCCGGCGACGAGGAGGCCGGGAGACACAGTGGACAGCGACCGGGCGGCGAAGACGGCGCCCAGCAGTGCCGCCAGCAGTAGCAGGGGCCGTGCCACGGCACGACGGACACAGCGCATTGTGGCGGAGTCGATCTGCGGAGGCCGCCGTCTGCGATGGCCGGTCGCGGCCAGCCGAGTCGGGTAGGCGGTGTCGATCATGGATAACCTCAACGGTGGTGGCTCACAGGTGGATTGGACCTTGGCGTTCACCCGGAACGCACGTCCTCGGGTGTGGTCCGCGTGACGGGGCTCGTCCGGCTGGCCGATGCGTTCACGAGTTCGCCGTGGAAGGCGGATCCGTCGTGCTGCGTGACGTTCACGGCTGACCGCCCCGGGCCGTGAATCGCGGCCGGCGTCGTTTCCCGCGGCGCTTCGGCTGCGCGACGCGGATTCCGGCGTGGGGAGTGAGATCCGACGCGAAGGGAGGACTGGTTCCGCAGAAGATCGAGGCGCCGGGCGCTCTGGATCAGGCCCGTGTGGCTGAACGCTTGCGGGAAGTTGCCGAGCTGGCGCCGCTGGACAGGGTCGTATTCCTCGGCCAGAAGCCCGAGATCGTTGCGCAGCGCCAGAAGACGCTCGAACAGGGCGTGGGCCTCGTCCAGTTCGCCGGTCAGGGCCAGGGCATCGACCAGCCAGAAGGAGCAGAGGATGAAGGCGCCTTCATCCCCCTTGAGCCCGTCCATCCCGGCGTGGTCGCCGGTGGTCGGGTACCGGTGCACGAGCCCGTCCGGTGTGGACAGCTCCCTGCGTACAGCCTCCACCGTGCCGATGACGCGCTGGTCGTCGGGCGGAAGGAAGCCGACCCGGGGGATCAGCAGCGTGGCGGCGTCCAGTTCCTTCGAGCCGTAGGACTGGGTGAAGGTGTTGCGCTCCGGATCGAACCCCTGGGTGCAGACCTCGTGATGGATCGTCTCGCGCAGCTCGACCAGGGCGGCCACGTCCATGTCGAGGGCGCCGGCCGCGGCCAGGCGGATGGTGCGGTCGACGGCCACCCAGGCCATCACCTTGGAGTGCACGAAGTGCCGGCGTACCCCGCGGATCTCCCAGATCCCCTCATCGGGCTCCTGCCAACGCTGGACCAGCTGCTCAATGAGCCGCCGATGCAGAACCGCGGTATCGGCGCAGTGGGCGACACCGCTCTGGTGCGCGAGATAGAAGGTCTCGATCACCTCGCCGTACACATCGAGCTGCAGCTGGTCCGCCGCCCCGTTCCCGACCCGCACCGGGACTGACCCCTCGTATCCCGGAAGCCACGGCAGCTCCCGCTCCGGAAGATCCCGCTCCCCACCGATTCCGTACATGATCTGCAGGTTCTCCGGATCACCGGCCACCGCCCGCAGCAGCCATCGCCGCCACGCCTGGGCCTCCTGCCGCTTTCCGATCCCCAGCAGCGCGGCCAAGGTCGTGGAGGCGTCGCGCAGCCAGGTGAAGCGGTAGTCCCAGTTCCGGCCGCCTCCGATCTCCTCGGGGAGCGACGTGGTCGGCGCCGCGACGATCCCTCCGCTCGGCGCGTACGTCATCGCCTTCAGCGCTATCGAGGAACGGACCACGGGCTCACGAAAAGGCCCGTCGTAGGTGCATCCCTGCGTCCAGTCCTGCCAGAAGGCGAGCGTCTCGCCGAGCGCGGCCTCCGGATCGGGAACGTCCGGGGCTGCCGCGTGGGAGGGGCACCAACTGAGCACGAACGCCGCGCTCTGCCCCGCGGCGACGGCGAATTCACTGACGATGACGCCGTCCTTCTCCACCTGCCGGACGCCGGTGTCGAGCCACAGCGCGTCCGCGCCAGCCTCCGCGACCATGCGGCCCCCGACCTCGTGGATCCACGGGCTGACGCTGCCGTACCCCAGCCGGGGACGAAGAGCCGAAACCATCGCCACCTCGCCGGTCACGCCCTCGACGATCCGGATCACCTGGGGTGCGCCGTCGCGCGGCGGCATGAAATCGAGAACCCGCACCGATCCGCCCGGGGTGCGCCACACCGATTCGAGGACGAGCGAGTCACCGAGGTACCGGCGCTCGGCGACCGATCCGGTGTCGGAATGCTCGGTGTGCGGGGCTGGAGCGATCTGCCAGGAGCCGTTCTTCTGGGTGCCGAGCAGTCCGGCGAAGACGGCCGGCGAATCGAAGCGGGGCAGGCACAGCCAGTCGATCGAGCCGTCGTCGCAGACATGGGCGCTGGTCTGCATGTCACCGATCAGGCCGTACTGCTCGATACGCGGAAGGCGAGTCATTGTGAGGGTCTCCATAGGCCCCGCGGCTCCGGGGCTGGTTCTGGGACCGCAGTAGCGGCCGGGAACGGTAGGGACGGGAGGTATTCGTGTGACCGGGGCGGGGAGGAGCGTGCTGCGGCGGGTGCAAGTGCTCGCTGGTGGGACCGGGAGGGGCCGCGCGCTGGCCCGGAAGAACAAGCCAGGCCATCGGCACGAGGACCAGGGCGATGACGACGGCTCCGACCGCGGTCATGTCCGTGGCACCGATGCGGCCACCACCAGGCAGACCAGGGCGACGGCGAAGACTGCCCCGCGCAATGGGTTGATCTGCAGCTTCCACCAGCGCCGTCGGTGCACCGGATGCGCTGACACGAGATCGTGAGCCCGTACGACCTTGATAAGCACCTGGGTTGCCTCAGCCAGCTTGACGAGATGTACCCGGCTGGGCATGTAACCGTCAGGGACGCCCTCCGAGGCGAGCTGATGCGCGCCGCGTAGCGCCGGCGTTCCGGCCGGTACGACGAGTCCAAGTTGGCTGATGTGGCCGCGAAGGCGCCGGGCGAGTTCCTCCACGTCGTCGGCGCTCTCCGGCAGCGGCGACGCCTCGTCCAGCACGAGCGCGACCGTCTCCGCTGCGGCGACCGCCTGATCGCGCTGCGGGCTAGACACGACTCCGCCCCCGCCTTGCCCGCTCGGGGCAGCGCGCTGGCCGGCACCCCGACGTGACAGCAGCGGCAGACGCATGGAACAACTCCTTTTCACATCAGGCCAACCGCCTGTGGGCGCGACTGGGGCGGGGCTCATTGGGGTCCTCCCAGGTGGGCAGTGCGGCTGAGCTCGGCATGTGGCGCCGTTGCGGCACGCGACAAGGGCTCGCTGCTGATCACGTGAAGTGACTGCATGGTGACTAGCGAACACCCCGCCGTAAGGGCGTGGGAATGACTTTCAGATGACGTTGACCCGTCAGTAACCTGATTCGGGGTGCCGCCCGAGCAGGCGGTCCTGACATGCTGGGCACCATGGCGACTCTTGATGGCAAGCCCGTATCCGTAGACGATCTGCTCCCCCTGGCGCTCACGAACGTCGGGCACTTCACGTCCATGCGCGTGGACACCGACGGCAGCATCCGTGGCCTGACGCTGCACTTGGACCGCCTTGTGCGGGACTGCAGGATCGTGTGGAACGCGGCTCTGGACACCGACCGCGTGCGCGACCACGTCCGCCAGGCTCTGGAGGGACAGACCCTGCCGTGCGTCGTCCGCGTCTCGATCTACGACCCCAAGGTCGAGATGGGGCATCCGGCCGACGCCCACCAGCCCCACGTTCTCGTGTCCGTCCGCGGTGCCGGCGCGCTGCCACCGGCGCCGCTGCGCGCCCAGAGCCTGGTGTACGAGCGCGACCTTCCCAAGGTGAAGCACGTCGGCCTGTTCGGAGCCCTGCACACCCGGAGCGCGGCCCAGCGCGCAGGCTTCGACGACGCCCTCTTCGTCGGCCGTGACGGCTTCGTCTCCGAGGGCGGGACCTGGAACGTGGCCTTCGTCGATCAGGAGGGCACCGTGGTGTGGCCCGATGCTCCTGTGCTCCCCGGCGTCACCATGGCCCTGCTCCAACAGCAGCAAGCCGAACACCGCACGGCCACCGTCACCTTGGACCAAGCGAAGGGCATGGCAGCAGCCTTCGCCACGAACACCTCGATCGGTGTCCGGCCGCTGGCTGCGATCGACGATACCGAGTTCCCCGTGGACCACCCCGTCCTGCGGCAACTCCAGGAGGCGTACCTGTCGACCCCCGGCGAGACTCTGTAAGGCGAGATCATGGCGGGGGTGAGCAGGTGGACCGGCCGAGAGGCCGAGTTGCTGCGTATGGCCATGCGTAAGAAGCAGAAGGACTTCGCCGATCTGGTTGGCGTGAACTCTCGCCAGGTCCCACGGTGGAAACGGCGCGGAGAGACCATCGAGCTTGGCCTCGACAACCAGGCCGCCCTGGACACGCTCCTCGCCCAGGCACCACCCGACGTACAACAGCGGTTCGCTGCGCTGCTGACTGAACGTGCCGCTGCCGAGCACGACGAACGAGCCGAGGAGCTGCTGCGCCGGGACCCGAGTACTCGTCGGCACCCGGTCGATGGGAAGGTCATGGCCCTCGTCGAAGAGGGCATCTACCTCTCCGGCCCCGACAACCGCTCGGTGTGGCTGGAGCCGTTCCTCATCGACGTATACCCGACGACCAACGAGGACTACGGGAGGTTCGTGACGGCCACGAATCACCGGCCCCCACCGCACTGGCCAGACGGTCGCTGCCCCGTCACTCTGGCCACCCACCCGGTGGTGTGGGTCACCTGGCACGACGCAACCGCGTACGCTCGCTGGGCAGGCAAGTCCCTGCCCACTGCTCGGCAGTGGGAGAAGGCGGCTCGCGGGCCACGGGGGCGCATCTACCCTTGGGGCAACGAACCGACCGCCGCGAAGGCGAACACGTCCGAGGCCGGCATCGATGCGACCACCCCTGTTTCCCGCTACCAGTCCGGCGTCAGCCCGTTCGGCATCTTCGACCTGTGCGGCAACGTCTGGGAGTGGTGCTCTACAGAAGAAGTTCACGACAACGGTCGGTACCACCTGAAAGGCTCCGCCTTCACGTCCCCGATCGAACGCGCAGCTCCGTCTCTGCAGAACGCAGCTGCCGCGTCGATGAAGGACAACGACACCGGATTCCGCTGTGCCGTGCTCGCGTAATTCGGAGACCTGATCGATGCTGTTCCACGGTCCTCGTAGCGGTGTCGAACCTTCGGCTACCAGCGGCCTCACCACTGATGTCCCGAGAGGGGAAAGGCCACGGTGGTGGTGTAGCCGTCATCGCTGACCTCGATGCGCCGCGCGAAGACCGCGGCCAGGAACATCCCACGGCCCGAGGTGTCGTCCGGGCCCGCGTTCTTTACCATGGCCGGCTGCGGGTTGCTGTCGGTGACCTCCACCCGGATCTCGTTGGCGACCTGCCGAAGGACGAAGCAGACCGGTCCTTCGCCGTGGACTACCGAGTTCGTGACCAGTTCCGACACCGCGAGGGTGATGTCCTCGGCGCCCCGCTGAGAAATCTTCCACGCCTGGAGTCGGCTGGCCGTGCGGCGGCGCATCTCACCCACCCGCGAGGGGCAAGGCGGAAAGGTTGCTGCGAAGCCAAGGCTCGGGTTCAGGCGCAGGTCGGCAGCGGCGCTGAGAAGCGCAGTTGTGGCTGGGCTCATCGGCAGTCTCCCAAGTGACGTGCATGGGGGCGCTTGGCGTCAGGGGTGCGAGTGAAGCGGCGTCGCTACGGTGGTCGCGCGTCCAAGGGTCTGAAGCGGACCGTGAGGCGCGCTTGCTCAACTGCGCTACGGGTCGATCGAGTTGGAGTATGGGCTCGGGAACGCTCTCCATGTAACGCTCACGGCGGAAGTGTCCGCATGAGCCTTCCGGGCTCCATCTTGTGCGTAACCCGGCCTCTGTTCCGCCGTGTAACGTCCCTTGTGGTCGCTACGCGCCAGACAGGACACTGGTCGCACTCGTTCAAAGGGAGCCGCCAGCATGACGAACGCGTCGAAGAGTGCCGCGCTGAACGGCGAGATCGAGTCGGGTCCGACAGCCCGACGCCGCCAGCTCGGCTTTCGCCTGCTTGCGCTGAGGAAGGGTTCCGGTCTCTCGGCCGAGGAGGCTGGTCGGCGAGCAGGCGTGTCAAAGGCGACGGTCAGCCGATACGAGCAGGCCAAGGGAAATGTGCGGTGGAATCAGGTTAAGCAACTCTGCGAGGTATACGGAGCCTCAGCAGAGGAAACGGCAGAGCTGATCGACCTGGCGCAGAACAGTAAAGTCACGGACGGGTGGTGGGTACCCTACGCGGGAAAGCTCTCGGACCCCATGAGGGTGCTGCTGCCGCTTGAGAATGAGGCCCAGTCGATCTGGCACCTTTCTAACGGCGTGGTGCCGGGCCTTCTTCAGACGAGGCGCTACGCCGCCGCCATCAAGGCAACGCCAGGCAACACCCTTACGGCGGAAGAGGTGACGGAGTATCTGGACATGCGAATGCAACGCCAACATATGCTTGCGCGCGCGACGCCACCGACCTACCACTGCGTGCTCGACGAGAGCGTGCTCCGGCGCAACGTCGGAGGCCCCGAAGTCATGGTTGAGCAGCTTGACCTGCTGCTGGGCCGGCGAGCAGAGCCGACCATCACGATCCAAGTCCTCCCGTTCAACTCTGGCGCGTACAGCGCAACGCTCACCAGCTTCATCGTCTACGGCGGACCAGACCCGTCCCTCGACGTCATCTTCATCGAAAACGCCGTAGGTTCCCTCTTCCTGGAAGAAGAAGGTTCGCGAGCAGCCTACGAGCGTGCTCGCGCCTTTCTTAGCGAAGAGGCGCTAGACCCCGAATCTTCGGCCGAGTTGATCGCCGAGGCCCGCAAGAGGCACCTGCAAGATCAGAAGTAGCGAGGACAGAATCCGTGGCCGAACAGCCCCAGGAAATCACATGGTTCAAGAGCAGTTACAGCGCCTCACCCGACAATGAGTGCGTGGAAGTAGCCAACACACCGCAGCTGACGATGGTCCGGGACTCCAAGCGCCCCGACGGCCCGCACACCGGATTCTCGCCGGGGGCGTGGGCCACATTCACTACCTGCATCGGCTCCACGACGTCGCCCCTACTCAGGTGACGGTGCGCTCGCGCTGTGCGGCCCGGCCCTCGCTATGGGTGCCGGGCCGTCGCGTTTGCGCCACAGACGCACTGCCGACGGCCCACCAGCACCCGTGTGGACGTCGGTGGTTGAGGTCGACCAGTCTCGGAAAAATCCAGTGAACGAGAACCGGGATGCGGACAATCGAAGGGCAGCAGTGCTGTCCGCATCAGGGCGCCGGAGGAGAAGTCATGGCACAGAAGCCCAAGCCCCTGGATGAGACGGCGTCGGTACGCGCATGGTGGGGCAAGGAGCTGCGCAACTGGCGCAACATGCGCAGGATGTCGACGCGCGAGGTCGGCGCAAAGGTGCACCTCAGCGCCACAATGATCGAGCGCATCGAGAAGTGCGAGCGGGAGTGCGACGGCGCGCTGGCCAGCCTCCTGGATGATGCCGTTGAGGCCGGAGGCGCGCTCACGAGGCTGTGGCGTCTCGTCGAGGAGGAGGCAGCCAAGGAGGCTACGCATGCGGACAAAGTCGCTAGCGAAGTCGATCAGGGTGCCAATGGAGCCCGGATAGAGGGCATGCTGGGACTGAACCCGCCTGTGCTTTCGGAACGGAGCCAGTCAGCTATGGAGCGCCGCGCCTTCTTCTCCCTGGGTGGAGTAGCCGCCCTCGCCCCGACCGCATTCGTCGACCTGCTCCCGTCGTCCGGACCAAACGCACTCCCCAAGTCCGTCCGACCCGAGGACATCCGCCAGGTCCTGACAGCGGCGGACACCCTCGCTGGCTGGGACAACCTCTACGGAGGTGGAGGCATCGTCGGCAGCTCCTCCATGGGCCTGTTCATCTGGGCCAAAGGGCTGCTCGCCACGAAGTACCCGACTGAACTGAAGGACGGCCTCTATACCGCTGTCGGGCGTCTTTCCGTCGTGATGGGCGCGAGTGCCTTCGACGCCTACGCCCACGACGACGCGACCGAGCTGCTGCGGTTCGGCACCTGGTGCGCTGAGCAGGGAAACAACTGGCACTTGCGCGCATCGGCACTCAACTGGCGTGCACGTCACGAAATTTGGCGCGGGCGCCCGGACGAGGGCCTCACCTACGCGGAGAGCGGCCTTCTGCGCTCAGATCGCCTCACGCCGCGTGAGCAGTCCATGCTCCATAACGCCAGGGCGCGAGCGTGGGCGAAGATGCGGAATCCGGATGAGGCGTTGGCCGCGATCAACCAGTCCGACAAGATCTTCGGGCGAGCCCGCGATGGCGAAGACGTACCTTGGATGTCCTACTACGACGACGCGCAGCACCACGGGGACACAGGTCACGCTGCCTTCGACATCGCGCTTATGTCTGGACGGTCGCCCGAGTTGGCGATCTCTCGACTCGAGACGGCGATCGAAGGCCATACGAACGCCTATGTACGCTCGCGCGCCTTGTCCGGTACCAAGCTGGCCACGCTGACGATGGTCGCGGGCGACCCCCAGCAGGCCGTGGCCATTGCGAACCGAGCCCTGGACGAGGTCGGGAAGCTCCGGTCCAAACGCGCAGTCACTGACATGGACGATCTCGCGAGCGCCTCCGCCCGGTATGCCCGCAGGCCCGACGTGGCTGAACTCCGGAGCAGGATCACCACTACGGTCAACGCGTGATCACGACGCCCACCGAGGAGTCCTTCGCCGTCCTCGAAGAGGTGGCTGCGGCTGCCGGCCTGTCCGCTGACGGCGCTGAACCCATCCGCCTCGCCGAGAACGACCTGTGGAAGCTCGCCAGCGACGTGGTCGTGCGCATCTCTCGATCGGGCCAGGACGATGTCGCCGCCCGCGAGGTAGCCGTGGCGCGATGGCTCGCCGAGAACAGCGTTCCGGCCGTGCGGCCGATATCGAGAGATCAGCCCGTCCAGGCACGTGGTCGCGCGGCGACGTTTTGGGAACTTCTTCCTCCACATCGGCAGGGCAGTGAAGCTGAACTGGCCCCGCTCCTACGGCGGATGCACAACCTGCCCGGGCCGACGTTTCCCATCGGGCAGCTACAGCCGTTCGTGCGTATCGCCGAGCGACTCCGCGCTGCGTGCTGCGCGACCGAGGATGATAAGTCCTGGCTCCTGGGCCGCCTCGACGAACTGAAGGAGCAGTGGTCCCAGCTCCCGCCTGGACTGCCGCACTGCGTGGTTCATGGAGATGCATGGGGCGGTAACTGCGCAGTAACCGACCAGGGTGCCCTCCTCCTGGACTTCGAACGCACGTCGATGGGGCCTCCCGAATGGGACCTGACCTCAACGGCGGTGGCCCTCGATACATTCGGCACCCTGTCCGCCAGCCAGTACGCCGATTACAGCGATCAGTACGGCTTTGACGTACGCGACTGGGCGGGGTATCCGACCCTGCGGGGCATCCGCGAACTGCGGCTGGTGACGTTTGGGATGCAAACAGCGGACCAGAATGCCGGGGCGCGAGAGCAGGCGCAATATCGAATCGACTGCGTAAGAGGGCGGGAAGGCCGCCGGCCCTGGCATTGGACCGCGGTGGGCTGACGGGTGCCAGCGGGCGCCGGCGCAGATCGTAGCTGGACGGCCTTCATTCTCCGGCCGCTGGGACCGGGCAGGCGTGAGCGACGCCAATCCCCTTGCCCGCGACGACCATGCCCTGATCGGCGAGGTGGTGCAGCTGCTTCACGCCGAAGGGGCCGACACCCTCCTTCCGCCGAGATCGCCAGGTCCCGCTTCGCAGGCCCGAGGACAGATTCGCCCACGGCAGACGAGAAAGAGCCCGAAGGGACTGGAACGACTCCGGAGACCATGTCAACGTATAACCTCCCCGGAAAACACCAGGTCAGAGTCACTCCCCAGCATTGCGGGTGCCAGCGGGCCGCGCTGGCTTCCGTCTCCCGCCTCATGCCTGGTCCCTAGCTAGGAGGCCCAACTGCCACCAGCCGCACCGCGACCGGAACGCGTCACTGCTCCGATCCTCCTGGCGCTCGGCGCCATGAATGCATAGATCGCGCAGACGAGTGCCGACTATGCCGCACCCTCCACGGCATTGTGCCTCTGCGTCTGCGCCATTGGCGTTCTTCTACGCCAGCCGCACCGGCACTCCTGGACCCCGGGCCGACCGTCACAGCGAGCTAGCCGAGCAGATCACGGCCGTGCAGGAAGGTTTGCGTGGTAGCTGTGGCGCTCCGCGGCTGCATGCCGTGCGCAGGTTCGGAGGACAGCGGGCTGCTACTCCCGTCAACTGCCCTGTGTCTGTGTGTTCGCGCGGCTGGTCCGATCGCGGCTACCGCTGTAACAGCCCCGACTCTCGGTAACTCGTAGCCTCCCTGAGTAGTTGGTGCACCCGAGCGTGTAGTGGCACGAAGCCGTAGTCAGCTCTGCGTCACAGCAGGCGCGGCCACCCGCTCTCGGTTCTCACTTCCTGGCCCCGACTCCCCTTGGGCGGACGGAGTGTAGGCCACGATCCCCGGTTACCGAAACCGGGGAATCTCCGGACAGTTGTCGGAGTCCTCACCGGCTGCTTGGCGGTGGATCCGGCGCGGACATGACCCTGCCCTGCCCGCCTTGCCGGCGGCAATAGCCCGGAGGTTGCCAGACGTGTGCGACAAGCTGCATTCCGTTCGGAGTGTCGCCGACATACTCGATGTCAGTCGACGATCCGTTTACCGATACATCGAGGCTGGCGAGCTATCAGTTGTCGATATGCGCACCGGCGTCGAACGGTCCCGTGTCCGGATTCTTGGACGCGACGTAGAGGCCCTGATAAAGCGACGCGCGGCTATATCGAAAACTGCCCGCTCTGCTCTCTAGAGTTTGTGTGGCGAGTCGCCGAATATCTGCAAATCCTGCAATCGATGGAAAGGTTTAATGCCCTACCTGCGCAAGCTGCCGTCCGGTAAATGGCAGGCCACGGTTCGAAACCGGGCCGGTGAGCGAATCACGGAAACGTTTCCCCTCAAAACGCAGGCGCGCGCGTGGGGGGCGCAGCTCGAAGAGCAGCTTGCTCGGAGCGCGGTCCGCGATCCGCGTGCCGGGAAGATTAGATTCCATGAGTGGCACGCGCGGTGGTGGGCGGCGCGTGTCGTCGAACCGAAAACCTTGAGGGGTGATGCTTCCACGATCCGCACTCACGTTATGCCCCACTGGGCCGAATGGGAATTGCGTGAGATGGCACGTATGGACGTGCAGACTTGGGTTCGCAAGCTAGTCGTTGATGGCAAGGGTGCTTCCGCTATCCGGCGCGCCTACAACTTGCTGTCCACGATGATGCGTGATGCGGTTGACGAGGAGCTGATCGCGGTCACCCCATGTCGGCGTATCGAACTCCCCCAGGAGGCCGTCAAGCCGCCTGAGTGGTTTACGCAACCCCAGGCTCAGGTGGTCCTCGATAGGTTGCCGCCGCC
Organism: Streptomyces sp. NPDC026589; assembly: GCF_040638385.1. NCBI lineage: Bacteria > Bacillati > Actinomycetota > Actinomycetes > Kitasatosporales > Streptomycetaceae > Streptomyces > Streptomyces sp. NPDC026589. Next base: position 218,481 of record NZ_JBEZYG010000007.1, on the reverse strand, counting down.
CTGGCAGACGATGGCGCTGCTGGGATTCTATACTGGCCTGCGCTGGGGTGAGCTATCTGGCCTGCATGGACACCGAATTGATTATCTTCGATCGCGACTATTCGTCGTCGAGGTGAATTCGGGATCGAAGATAAAGGAATACCCGAAGAGCTCGAAGAGTCGACGTGAAGTGCCATTGCCGGATCATGTGCTTGAAGCCGTTTCCAAGCATATGCGCGGACGTGATCGTGACGGGGTGGTGTTTACCACCGTCACGAAGGGGCGTGCCGGACGGCTGCTGAGCGACGGAAACTGGCGCCGGCAGACGTGGTGGCCGGCCATCGATGGTGCGCAGTACGTAGACCAGGACGGGCAGCCGCAGCCGGTCCCGCACTACCCGCCCCACGCGATGCGGCATACGTGCGCCTCGTGGCTGGTGCAGCAGGGCGTTTCTCTGTACGAGGTCCAGCACCTCCTCGGTCATGAGAGCTATCACACGACTCAGCGGTATGCCCATCTGGCTCCGGACTCCCACCAGGCTGTCCTGGGCGCGTGGACGCGACTGGAATCCCAGCTAGTCGTGCCGACTGCCAAGCGAATCACCTACCGGGGGTGACGTCGGCTGTTGCGATAGCGAAGTGACCGCCGGGCATCCCGGTCGGAGGGGCCGAGTCATTGCGCGAGCGGAGGGGATCGACGTCCACTCGGGTGAGTCAGCATCGCGATGAATCCTCCTGTGCGGCAACCGGGTCGCCTGCGGCCACCCTCCGCGTCCGTGCCCCCTCATCCTTCCGTACGCCCCCTGATCTGGTGTCTGCCGGGCAGGGGGCTTCTGGCGTTTGCCCCTCGATTCCTATGGACTTTGGGGCGAGGGTCTGCGATTCGCTCAGCCGTCGACGAGTCGGGTTGCTGCCGAGTACCCTCTGGTTGGGTACTCGTCGTGGGCTCGGTCTCACTGACGCAGATATGTAGCGGTGACGCACGTATGACGCACGAAGCTTTTGGAGGGGCCTGGCGTGGGCTCGAAAACCGCCTCTGACCTGCATGTTGTCTGGAGCGGGCCAAACTGCACGTCTTCCCGATGACTTCGCATGTGGAGTGTGTTGCGATCCTCGAACCTGCGGGCAAGGGCTCCTGAACTGCGCTTTTGATGTCCGGGTGGGTTGCTCGACCTGTTTCCCTCCGTGTGGCGGTTCGAGCGGACAGATCGATCTCCGAGACCTCTCTGACCTGCGAATTCGTGAGCGAGGCGCTGGCAACGGCGATGCCTTCAAGTGGCTCTCGCGGGATTCTTGACGCTCGGATGACGCTCGCGATGGAAGTCTTTGGGCCTCCACGGTAGAGATGCGCACGGCTGCTCGGGCCACGCTCCGCGGAGCCGAGCGTGGCCCGACCGTGCCACTTGATACCGGCCTGGTATCATCTCTGTATGGCGATGACACTTCGACTCCCCGAGGACCTTGACGCGAAGCTCACCGAGCGGGCTCGTCGGGAGGGCCGCAGTAAGCAGGAACTTGCCATCGAGGCCATCCGTAACGCCCAGGACCGGGCCGAGCTGAAGGTCGATGACGTCCTCGCCGAGCTGATGGACAGCGATGCGGAGATCCTGGACTACCTGAAGTGACGGACCTGCGCTACATCCAGATCGACGAGATTCTGGCCATCGCCCGCACGGTCAACGGCACCGAGCACAGCGTGCGTGACATGGGTCTCCTGGTGTCGGCGATCGAGCGGCCCCGGGCGAACGTGTTCGGGGTCGAGCTGTATCCCACGCTGCACGAGAAGGCTGCGGCACTGCTGCACTCCGTCGCCCGCAACCACGCGCTGATCGACGGCAACAAGCGCACCGCCTGGCTCGCCATGCGTGTCTTCCTGCGGTTCAACGGCGTCAGCGTGAGTACCGTCCCGCCGCCCGTTTCCGTGGCCGGCCCGTTCGTCGAGGAAGTCGCGCAGGACAACGTCGATGTACCGGCGATCGCCAAGCGCCTCGCGACCTGGTTTCCCGTTTCCTGACGTTCGACGAGGCAAGGGCGCCTCATGTGGAGCACGTTGCGATTCCGAAGTTTACTGCAATGGGGACCTGACCTGCGTTTTTCGTGGATCGATCGGGCCTCGCCGGGCGTGCTTGACACCTGCGGTTCCCATCCGGGAAGGGAAGGTGGGCGAGTGTTGCCCCAGGTCTTCACAGGTCCGCGCAAGGCGGCCCTGTCATGGGACGTTCGCTTTGATAGGGCGTCAGCTCATGTATGAGGTCGTATGCGGTCCCTGCGTCGAGTTGCGCGGATCGCGGCAATGGGCGGCCACATCAGGAAGGTGACCGGCGGTCCGGTGTCGACGGGGGTGGTGGAGTGCGGCGGTACGAGCAGCCCATGCACCGGGCTGTGCCTGTTGCGCATCGTGGACCTGGCCATGGGTGACTACAACTGTCAGCGGGTGGCCGTTGCCGTCCACGGGGTGGTGGATCTTTCTCGTCAGGCCGCTACGAGATTGGCCTATTGCGTGGCTGGCTGGCTCACCCCTGATGGGAAGAGCCTGGCTGCTGCGACAGGTGGCGGCGCTCGTGTACCTCTCCGGCCGGGCCGTGTTCGTGGCGTTAACGCGCCATACGGAATCTGTGAACGCGGTAGGCGGAGTCGATCGTCGTGGGCCAGTCGCAAAGTGATGAAAGTGCCACAGGAAACTCAGGGTGGGCATACTCTGCGGGAATCACCGCAGGTGGGCTGGGCGACCTGTAATGCGGCGGAGGTGTCATGGGTGGGGACCCGTATGTGTCAGCAAGAGGGGTCGGAGAACGCGAGCGCACGGGGGTGCCGGATCCGTACGGTGACCAGGCTCTCCTGACGTCTGCCATGACGGGGGGCTACGACGCCGTCCCCGGCCAGGAATGCAGTCGACTGCGGAGCTATCTCGAAGCCGTTGTCGCGGCCCGTCCGGCGCCGGTGCACACCACGGTCGCCTTCAATGCCGTGTACTTCGGGTACGAGCTCGGCGGTGACGGCTACGGCGGAAGCCCGCTGTGCCTCGATGATTTTCCCGTCATCACCTTCGGTGAGTGCGCTCCCGCGCTTCCGGTCGGGGCTATGGTGTGTGTCGCCACCGGGTCGGACCCGCTTTACGCGGAAATCGTCTACAGAGAGGGCGCGCACCCGGAGGTGGACGCGCTCGGTGACGTACCGGCTTGGGTGTCGGGGGCGCCTGCGGGCGCCGAGGGCCCGGGTAGGCCGGGTACAGACGCCGAACCACGGCGCAGGGAGCTGCTGGTGCCGGACCTCCACGCCTTTGGTCCGGCACTGAGTCTGTCACCGGCCCAGCTTCATCGCTTACGCACCCGCGGGCGATGGATCAATGAGGACGGGCATGTCGTCGTCGACGTCTGCTACCCGTCCTTGCAAGCAGCCCGGCGCGACGATCTGACGGCCTACGCTGACCATCTCCTGACGACGGCTCGGGAACAGCTTCTCAGCCCCTTGGTCCCTGTTTCCCTTGCCTCCCTGGTGGGCGGCACGCACGACGACGATCTGCGGGCGGGACTGCTCGGTCTCCTCGACACGGTGCGGGGTGTCCTCAACTCCAGTGCGGTGTTGCGCACCTGGGGCCACTATGCCCTGACCCGTACCTCCCTCGCGGCCTGCTGGCGGGACACCGGACCGCTGGGCGGCGACGACCTCAGATCTCTCGTGGCCGCGGTTGAGCGCGCGGCCACCCCGGCGAGGCGGCGACACGGCCTCGTCGCTCCGGCCGCTGTGTACACAGCGGCCGGACCACGGCTCCGCGGATTTCCCGGGGCGGAGGAACGGCTCAGGGGCGTGGGGTACGCCGCTGCGGTGTGCCGGGCGAACGTGGCGCTTGCCGACGTGGTCCAAGGGGACAGCGAGCAGGGCCTGTTCGGCAACGGCTCCCGGGTCACCCTCGACGACGCCTTCGAGGGGGGAGGGGTGTGGCGGTCCCACCATCCTGGTGACGCAGAGGCACCCGGAGACCCCCTGGTCCCGGCCGGGCGCGGCTGGAACTCCACACTGCCCGCACCGCCGGAGCCGGAAACGGAAGTAGAGCTTGAACCGGTAGATGCGCCCCTCGCCGACGACGACGCCCTCGGCACCGGCGAACTCCTGCGAAGCGACGCGCAGGAGTTCGTCTGGAGGGCGCCCCTGCGGCTGGCCCATCTCATCGGCGGCTGGATTCCCCTGCACCCGTTCGTCGCGCAGGACCTTCGCCGGCCCCGCGGCGCGCACCCCACGCTTCGCCTCGAACTCGACCATGCTGGTGAGACGTTGGACGAGATGGAGGCGGTGCAGTACGTCGCGGCTGAACTCGGAGACGAATCGGGTCGGTTGACGGGAATCGTCTGGCCCGGTGACTTCTTCCCCGGCCTGATGCTGGAGCTGCGCCGGCTCCATGGCGACACGGTGATTCGGCTGGCCACGAGGCGGTTGAAGGACCGGGCGCAGTCCGGTGACCGTGAGACGGGGCACTGTTACGACCCTCGCGTGCTCACCAGGGAGGACGTGCCGGGCAGCAGCCGCCACGGCGACAGCGCGGTCGGGCTGGGTCCCCGGCAACTGGTGATGCGCACCGTGCGCCGTTGCGGTCTGCTCACTCTAGACGGTCACGCCCTGATGGACCGGTCGGTCCTACCGGGCGCGGTCTATGGGCGCCGACCGGCCCGGTCGCAGACCGCCGCCCTGGACTCGGCCGTCGCGGAACTGCTCGCGGAACGTCTTCTGGAGCCGGCTCTGGGCAGCCGGGATGCCTGGGGGAAGCCGCACTTCCCGCCGCGGGACGGACAGCGGACCATTCTCCTCATTGGTTACCGCCCCGCCAGGCCGCGGGTGATACGCCCGTGGGGCGGTGGCGAACCGGGCGCTGAGGGACTGCGCGGCGCTCAGTTCGTCGCAGGTCATCTGCGACGCCTGCGGCCGGGGTGCCTGCCCAGCGACGTTCAGCGCGCGGCCTTCCGGGAGTACTGCCGAAGGCTCGGCAAGGCGGACGGCTGGGAACTGCCGTACGGCTACACGTTCGTGACCGAACACGCGCGCGGCCGCTGACCTTTCACGACGGGTTCGCGAGTCCACGGCTCCTGCCCTCTCTTTCCCTCCCGTCACCCACAGGCATCTTCCTGTCACCAACAGAAACGGAGTGCGTGTACATGCAGGACCGCTACCGCGTAGTCACAGGGCCGCCGTGGTCCCCGCCGAGCGTCTCGGCCGAGGACCTGGAAGGCTTGGCCGCCGCGCTCAACGCCTTGCAAGCCCCGGCCGTGGCCGCCCTGAACGACCTCACGGCGGACATGGTGGAACTCGCTTTCAACTCCCTGCGGCCCAAACAACGCCAGGAGTTGCTCACCAGTCTGGGCATCCGCATGTCGGCCCCTCGACGGGTGAGCAGTGCCCTGTGCCGGGACGTCCTCACCAGGCTGCGGCGCGAGTTGCGGCAGCACGCCTGCACACGCGGGATCAAGGGACTCACGGTCACCGTGATGAACCAGGTGGGCGACTTCGTCCTGGCGCACGACGGGGAGCCGGTCCCCGACCCTGTGGCCCGGTGGGGTGCCACGCTGGTCCGGGCCACCGTGTTCGCATGGTGCAACGCCTCCGTCACTGATGCCCACATCCTTGCCTGGGCGGCGGGCCAGGACTGGTTCGGGGCGACGGCCGACGACGAGGAGGCGGCCCGGCTCGCCGCCGTCGCTGCCGCGGCGCGGCCTCTAGTGGAGGCGTACCCCGATTTCGTTTTTGGAGCGGCGGAAGACGACGGGCTGGCGCTCGCGGAGGAGAGTGAACCAGGGGCCGCTGCCGTCGCCGACCGGCCGGGCACCAGCGCCCCCGCATCACAGGCCGCGGCAGCGGACACCGGTACTTCGCACGAGGAGACCGCTGCCGCGTCCGACTGCACCGGGACCAAGGCTGGGACAGCTCCTGAGGAAGCATGTCAGCAGCTGGAGTCCGCCCTGGCGGGGGCCCGCCAGGCCGCGGAGAAGGTCACCGACGCGGTCATGGACGGCCGCCCTCCGCAGGACGAGGACCTGGCTCGGCTTGCTGCGCTGAGCACTGTTTTCAACGACGTGGACGCGGTGTTCCGGGCCGCCGGCATCGAGGGGGTGCCTCGTCGTCTGGAGGACGTCACGCGCGCTGCACACGCACACCGGACAGCGCGGGAGCGTGACCTCCAGGCCCGCGAGCCGCTGCGGGAACTGCTGGATGTCGCCTGCCGCCCGGACTGCTCCGCCGCTGCCGCCGCTGCCGCCGAGGCCGTGCGCGGCGCGGCTTGCCGCCTGCTGGACGTGCCGGTGTGGGAGGAGCTGCAACACGAGGAGAGCGCCGCGCTCGCTGCCCTGGCCCGGCTCATCAGGCTGGGACGACAGGCGGATGCCGCCACAGAGATCCTGGCACTGCAGGGACAGGTCGTACGGGTCCTGCCGACGTGCGCCATGGCCGTGCTCATCGCACCCGAGCTGACGCTGGACCAGCCGGTGGACGGTGACCCGTACCCCGCCGGGTCCGACGAGGCCTACGGCATCGCGGAGCCCGCCGACGCCGAGACGACCGCAGAACACGAAACCGCGCAGCCGGCCGCATTGACCGAGGCGATCGCGGCCCAGCCCGCCGCCGAGCCGGAAGCCACGACGACCGCTGTGCCGGTCCACGCACCCAAGGCAGACGCCGGGCCGGCCGCCGACAGCGGCTCGATACTCCCCACGTCCGCTGACGCGCCCGTCCAGGCACCCGCCGCACCCACGCTTTCTCCCGTTGATGACATGCCCGTCCGAGCAGCGGCCCCGGCGGCGGACGACGCCACCGATGAGGCCGCGGTCGAGGGGGTCCTGGTGCAGCTGGTCGTGGAGCGGCGCTTCGGACTCGCCCACCATGTGGCAAGGGCCGTCGGCCACCCCGAGCCCCAGGTGGCGGCGATCCGCCTGGCCGGTGCCGCCGCGCTGCTCACCTCCGGGGACAGCCAGAGTGCCCGGCTGACGGCGGACCTGCTCCAGGAGTACGGCGGATATGCGGGCCAGGACACCGAGGGCAGCGAACTTCTCCTGTTGCCCGCCCTGCTGCGTACCGCGCTGATCACCGGTGACCACGCTGCAGGCGCTCAGCTCAAGGCGCTGGTGCCGAGGCTCCCGGGCCGGCTGGGGGAGGCGGCGACCGCCGTCGCCGACCGTGCCCTCAGCGGCGCCCTGCTGATCACCTCGCCGCTGGTTGCCGACGTCTCCGAGGCCGAGGCCCGGCTGCGGGAACTGAGCGATCAGAGCCGTGCCCTGCTCTCGCCGCAGCGGCTGCGGTTCGCACGGGCGACGGAGATCGCCAAGCGCTGGCTTGCCCCCGGCGGCGGGATGCTCGGATCGCTGCTCACGACCGTCGTCGGCGACGACCGCGACGCGCTGCAGCAGGTGCGGGAGCAGGCCGATCGGCTGTCGAAACTGGCCGAGGTCAACAGCGAGATCGACCGCATGGACCGCAAGTACCGCTCGTCCAGCGGCAAGCCGCTCCAGGGCTCCGGGCGGCAGGACCTGGTGCATCTCGTGGAGCGGGCCGTCAGCCTGGTCAAGGAGTGGTGCCTGGCGGTCGACGGCACCCGTCGCGGTGACCGTTCCGACGGCAGCCGGGCGGTCAAGGAGATCTCCTCCCTGCGCCAGTCCCTGCTGGACGGCAGGGAAGCGGCGCTGGGCGAACTGGAGCGGTTGGCGCGGCACCCGGACGCCCTCTCGGGCGGGATGGCCTGGGCGGCCCACGCCTCGATGGAGGAGCTGTTCGCACTGCTGGCTGACGCCACCGTGACCACGCGTTCCGGCGGTCCCGTCGACCCAGCGCTCGTTCTGGACGCGGAGCTGCTGAAGGTGTGTGACACCCGTGACGAGCGGCCGTCGACGGACGAACTGCTGACCGCGGTCCACCGGAGCTGGCAGGAGGCTCTGGACGAGCGGCTCTCCCACGACGCGTTCACCGCGGCCCGTGACATCGTCGAGCTAGCCGGCCGCGGGCTGTTGCCTGCCTCTGGGGCAGGGGAGTTCGTCCCGCCTGCGGAAGCCGAGATCGACGACAGAGAGACCACCCGGCGTGCGCAGCTGCGGAAGGCACACGACGCACTCGTCGCCGAGCTGCACCGTGCGCAGGCCGACGGTGCCGTGACCGAGGACCAGGACCTGGGCCTTCAGGAGTCGCTCGCCGACGCCCAGAACAGCCTCGAAAGCGGTGACCGACACGACCTGCTGCACGTGCGACAGGCGCTCGACGCGGTACGGAGTGGCCTGCCGGCCTTCCGGGAGCAGGCAGCGGATCGAATCCGGGCTCGGCTCGACGCCTTGGACCCCTCCGTGGAGGAGCGGGCCCAGGTCCTGCGGCGCCTGGAGACGAACGACCTGGCCACCGCTGCCGACCTCGTCTACTTCCTGGAGATCGGCGAGCCGGTCCCGGAGATCGAGGGTGGCGAGTCCCACCTCACCGAGTTCTTCCCGGTCGTGCCCGACGGCCTGCCCGGAGGGATCGACCATGAGCTCGTCGAGCTGGTCCGGTCCGGCGGCAAGCATCCGATGGTCGCCGTCCTGGACTACGGCGGCCTCTCCACCGACGAGGCGGCGCTGGCGGCCGATGCCCTCGGCGAGTGGCGCGCGCTTGCCGCCACCGAACGCAAGGACCGGCTTCAGGTGGCTCCGACGCGACAGGTGCCGCCTCTTCTCAAGCTCCTCGGCTACGACGCCAAGAGCGCCAGGCCGCTCGACGACCGATCCCAGCACCGGCGGGAATACCGTCTCTTCGAAGCGACCGGCGTGGAGATCAACGGTAGAGCGAAAGCGCCCGCGTTCGGCTCGCAGATCAAGGAGCAGGGCGGCAACCTGCGGGTGATGATGGTCTGGGGCAGGCCGCCCGCCAAGGTCGTCATGAGCTGGGCGGAGCGCGACACCAGTGGAGCGAGCCTTCTCGTCGTCTACTTCGGCACGCTGAGCCGTGAGGCACGAGTCGAACTCGCCGCCGGTTCCGACCGGTTGCAGCCGCTGCTCGTGGTGGACGATGCCGCCCTCGCCTATCTCGCGGCCTGCGGCAACCGCCAGGTCAGCGCCGCCACGCAGACCCTGCTGCCCTTCTCCGGCGTCAACCCGTACATCAGGGAGAAGCGCGGCCGGATCGGCGGCGAGATGTTCTACGGCCGCGACGCCGAACGCAAGAGCATCCTCGACCCGCGCGGCACCCAGGTCATCTACGGCGGCCGGGGCCTTGGCAAGTCGGCACTGCTCGCCGACGCCGGGGAACTGTTCACGGAGCAGCGCCCCGGATATCACCAGACGGTGTACGTCAACCTCGACCAGGAGAACATCGGCAAGGGCAGCTCGCGCGGGCCGGAGGCGCTGTGGAGCGTCCTTCTGAGAGAGCTGACCGTGGCACAGGTACTCGATGACCGGCCGCAGGGGCGCGGAAAGCGACAGGAGACCTCCGAGCGGGTGCGCGCCGGCATCCGGGCCTGGCTGGATGGCGACTCCCGTCGCCGACTGCTGATCCTGCTCGACGAGTGCGACCAGTTCTTTGAGGCCGACGCCCCGCGGTTTGACCAGACCAAGAAGCTCAAGGGCCTCGGGTCCGACACCAAGGACGCGGCAAAGGTCGTCTTTGCAGGACTTCACTCCGTGCAGCGCTTCTCTAAGCTCGCGAGTAACGGGCCGTTCGGCCACCTCGCTCAGACCCCGAAGGTGATCGGCCCGCTGGCTCCCCAGTCGGCTGCGGAACTGCTGGTCGTGCCTATGCGGGCGCTCGGGTTCGAGTTCAAGGACCTGGATCTCGTCAACCGTGTGCTCGGTTACTGCTCGTACCAGCCGTTCCTGCTGCAGATGTTCGGGCACCGGCTGGTCGAGCTGATGCACCGCAAACGGACTCGGCGCGGCACCGGGCAACCTCCTTACGAGGTGGAGGTGACCGACATCGAGATCGTGGAGTCGGACGCCGCGCTCCGGGAAGGCATCTCGGCAGCCTTCAAGGACACGCTGAGCCTCGACCACCGCTATGACGTGATCGCCAATGTGCTGGCGTACCACGCCCGCCATCACGGCCTGGAGGTGCGGCTGAGCGACACCGAGTTGCGCGAGGAGTGCGAGACGTACTGGCGCAAGGGGTTCGAACAGCTCGACACCGAGGGTTTCCGCGCCTACCTCTCCGAGATGGTGGGTCTCGGTATCCTCGCGCCCAACCACGACGGACTGGGCTGGCATCTGCGCGGTCCCAACGCCCTGCGCATGATCGGGACCTCGCACGAGGTGGAGGCACGTCTGCTTAGGGCCGAACAGGACTGTGAATTGCAGGAGAGCATCGTGCAGGAGGGCCGCCCCGAGCTCCCCGACGAGCGGCCGGCTCCGCTGACCAACACCCAGCTCGACGACCTCCTGGGCGAGCGGTCCAACCGGACCCGAGTCGTCCTCGGCAGCACCGCCACCGGAGTCACCGACGTCGCCCGGACGTTGCGTACGATCGCCGGACCGATCGACGGCTGGACGCTGCCACCCGTGGGCAAGCCCAGCGTCTACAAACAGGAACTCACTGGCGGACGCCCCCGAGAACGACGTGTCGTCATCAGCGACTTCGTCAACTACCGGGATCCGGTCCGGCCCGAGACCTGCCGCGAAGCCGTCGACCTGGCCGAGACGCTGCTGCCCGCCACTCCGGGGGTCACCCGCGCGGTCGTCATCGTCACCGACCCCGCTCAGCTCACCCTGTGGCGCTCCCTGCTGACGGGAACCGAGCCCACCTCGGCCGCACCGGTGGTGCTGCGTAGGCACGACCATCGCAGCCTGCGCGGCTGGGCCCAGCGCATCAACATGTTCCACACGGAGGACCGCCTGGACCGTCTCCACGAACTGACCGGCGGATGGCCGCTCCTGGTGGACCGGGCCCACCGCCTGCACGAGGAATTGGGCGACCCCGACGAGGTGTTGCGCCGTCTGGCCGACCTCCGCGCGGACAGGGCCCAGGCCCGCGCATTCGCCGAGGCGACCGGCGTGTACGAGGATCAGTTGCTGGCCGCCGGATACCGGGCCCTCACCGACGAGTACAAGGACGACCTCTTCGACTTGGAAGGCGCGGTGACCGCCGTCGCACTCAAGATCGATGATGAGGACGAGGCACGATGGATCGTCGAATTCCTCGACGCCCTCCAGGTCTTCGATCGCGAGGACACCCAACTGCGCCTGGAACCGGTGCTCCGGGAGTGCGTGGCGCTCAACGGGTGACAGAGCCGCACGTGCATCGTGACCGGACATGACCGTGGCGATCGCGGGCATGCCGGTCGCGGTTCCGCAGTGGGCGGAGGACCTGTTGCGCCGACGAGAGTGGGGCGTGTCCAGGCGAGACCTGGAATCCTGGTAGACCGCGCGATCTCCTCCGTGCTGCTCGGGGCTGAACAGACTGCGGCAAACCGCATCATCCCGAGGGATCCCGCTCACTCGCCCGCGAGGCCGGGGTGGCCCGACACCGACCCGGCACTGTCCGCCGTGACGCTCGTTTGACGCTCTGGGCTCCTTCAACTCCCCATCAAGCCGAGAATGCGCTTCTGACCTGGCCTTTTCTGTGGCCTACTCAGGCAGACACCTTTCCTATGACGCATCATGTGGAGTGCGTGGCGATTCTGGAGCCGGTCGCGAAGCGCTCCTGACCTGCGGTTTTGTTATTCGGGTGAGATGCTCGACCTGTTTCCCCCGTGGAGCGGGTTGGGTGCTGGTCCTGACTCTCGAAGCCTTCTGAACTGCGGATCATCACGGAGTCGCTTGCGTCCGCGACGCCTTCAAGGTCTCGTTCGGAGATTCTTGACGCCAGCCCGTCCGGGCCGGCAGGTGTGGCATCCGATTGACCGGATGGTCGGCCCCGAAACCCGGCCCGGGGCATCGCGGACTTGGGCGGGCAAACCCTCAGTTGGGCCACGCCGCCGTCCACTCGTCCTTGTGGCAAGCTCCATTGGTCCTGTGGCGCAGTGTGTCCACGTGGTAGAAACCTGATGCTGTTCCCACGCTCTTGTTACTTCCACCGACCAGTTGCCCTCGGACGTTTGGAGCCCTCGACTGTGCCATCTACTCTGTACCGCGACACCGGTTACACGCTCCGGCACCTGATCGAGAACATCGAAGGCGGCCGTATCGGACTCCCCGATATTCAACGCCCGTTCGTCTGGTCCGCGGCGAAGACCCGCGATCTCTTCGACTCGATGTACCGGGGCTACCCGATCGGCACCCTGATGTTCTGGGAGACCGGCGCTGAAGTGGGGACGCGGCAGATCGGAACGGAAACGAGTGATCGAGCACCCCAGCTGTTGGTCGTCGACGGGCAGCAGCGGCTTACCGCCCTGTTCGCTGTACTCACCGGGCGCAAGATCGTCACCAAGTCGTTCGACGCGATCAACGTTCGCATCGCGTTCCACCCGGAGGACCAGACATTCGAGGTCACCGACGCGGCGATCGAACGTGATGCCCACTTCATTCCGGACATCACTGCGCTCTGGGCCCCAGGTGGTTACAAGCCCACCGTCCGTCGCTTCTTCCAACGGCTCGAAGAGGCCGGCGGAGAGCCGTTGTCGGACGCTGCCAAAGATGAACTCGAAGAACGCATATATGGCGTCCGGGACCTGCAGGATTTTCTCTTCCAGGTGGTGGAGCTGGGTGCTTCGGCTGACGAGGAGCAGGTCGCCGACATCTTCGTGCGCATCAACTCCGAAGGCGTGAAGCTCAATCAGTCCGACTTCATCCTCACTTTGATGTCGGTGCATTGGGAGGAGGGGCGCCGTCAGCTCGAGAAATTCAGCCGCGGCGCGGTGATCTCAGGGCTCCCCGATCCGAGCCCTCGGAACGCCTTTCTGGACCCGAGTCCGGATCAACTGCTGCGCGTAGCCGTTGCTTTCGCCTTCCGGCGCGCGCGGCTGCAGCACGTCTACAGCGTCCTGCGGGGAAAGGACCTTGGAACCGGAAAGGTCACCGCCGCACGACGGCAGGAGCAGTTCGATCGGCTCGCCCACGCACACACGAAGGTCCTGGACCTGACCAGCTGGCACGAGTTCTTCCAGTGCGTCAGGACGGCCGGCTTCCGCAGCCGCAAGATGATCACCTCGGACAACGCCCTGCTGTACAGCTACACGATCTGGCTGATGGGACGCCACGATTTCGGGCTGACGGCCGATGAACTCCGTCTCGTGATCGGACGGTGGTTCTTCATGGCGCACACCACCGGCCGGTACTCCAACTCGCCGGAGTCGCAGATGGAGTCCGACCTGGGGCGCATCGGCAGTCTGCCGCCAGGTGATGGACGAGCCTTCGCTGCGGAACTCGACCGGATCATCGCAGCGAACTTCACCGGCGACTACTGGGACATCTCCCTGCCGAACCGGTTGGACACGTCCTCGTCGCGCTCACCGGTGCTGTTCGCCTACCAGGCTGCGCTCGACATCCTCGACGCCGAAATGCTCCTCGGCGACCAACGGATCCGTGATCTGCTGGACCCCTCGGTCAAACCCGTCAAGGCCGTCGGCCGGGACAACCTGTTCCACGGCAAGGTGCTCGCCGGACTGGGTATTACCGACCGACGCCAAGTCAATGCCATCGCGAACATGGCGTATGTGACGTGGCCGGCGGACGAGCTGCTCAACAGCGACGCACCACATGACTACTGGCCGAGAATCACGGGCGCTATGGACCCGAAGGTGCTTGAGCGGCAGGTACGGTGGCACGCGCTCCCGGTCGGCTGGGAACAGCTCGACTATTTCACCTTCCTGGAACGGCGGCGTCAGCTGATCGCCAGGGTTGTGCGGGAAGCGTTCGAAACTCTCAGAGGGGAACGCCCTGCGTACGTCCCGACCACCCCGGCCGACATGATCGCCGCCGGCGAATCCCAGGGCATCGAGTTCAAGGCCAGCGCTCGCTGGAACGTGCACACCCGGCAGGCCGACAAGTCTCTGCGGCACAACATCGTCAAGGCCGTCTGCGGCTTCCTGAACGGCGAGGGCGGAAACCTGTATATCGGCGTCGCCGACGACGGGACCGTCCTCGGTATCGAGAACGACCTCACCACTCTGGAGTCGCAGGCGAGCGTCGACGGATACGAGCTCTTCGTGCGCCAGCTCATCGACAGCAGCCTGTCGACCCCGACAGCCACCACCGTCCGCGTAGGCTTCCCCGAAATCGCCGGCAATGTCGTCTGTCAGATCAGTGTGGCCGCGGCAGGCATGCCGGTGTTCGCCAAACCCGCCAAGGGCGGCAACGGCGCCACCGACTTCTGGGTCCGGGTCGGCAATGCCACGAAGCAACTCCACGGTGATGACCTCCTGCGCTACAAGGAGGAGCACTGGGGATGAGCGTCCTTGTGGCTGGCCCTCCGACCTCAGGGGAATGACCTCGGGCCTGGAAGCGGTCAGGCCGCCCCGCATGCCGGCGTCAACCAGGCAATCAATCTGGTTTTCGCAGGCCGGCGCTGCCACCACTTGAGTCGGCGGCCTCGGAAGGGCGCTCGGATGCCGCCCCCGGCGCCCTGGTACGCCTTGTCGACCCAGTACTTGCGATTGTCGCCGGCTGCTGTCGGCCATGACGCTCGTCTGACGCTCAAGGCAGCCACACGTGGGACGGCGAGCTGAGAGAGGGTCTCTGACCTCGGGTCCTGCGCCGAATGATCTTTGCGCGGTTGCTGGGAAGGGGCGCCGCGCACCAGGGTGCCACCGGGTCGACACCGGACGGTTCTTCGCGGTTACGGCCCGTGAGGGAAGCTGCGGTGGAGCGCCACTCGTGGAGTGCCCTGCGGGCTGCGTCACGACCTGCCCCGCCTTCCCGATCACCCCGGTGACGTGCGGTGATGAGGGGTTGACGTTGCCAACCACGACCGGATGTGCGACGTTGGAGCGGAGCCCGAGAACGGGGCTTCCGGACGAGGGGTGCCGTACCCGGTGTGCGACAAGACGGCCCGTACTGGAGGCTGTCATGTCATGGATCATTCTTGCTATCTCGGGCGTTCTGGAAGCTGTGTGGGCTACGGCCCTGGGCAAGTCCGAGGGCTTCAGCCGGCTCACCCCGTCCCTGATTTTCGCCGTGGCTCTGACCGCGAGTATGGGCGGCCTGGCCTACGCGATGCGGGATCTGCCCGTCGGCACCGCGTATGCGGTGTGGGTGGGGATCGGCGCGGTGCTCACCGTCCTGTACGCCATGCTCACCGGCGACGAGTCGGTCAGCGCGCTGAAGGTCGTCTTCCTGGTGCTGATCGTCGGTAGCGTGGTCGGCCTCAAGGCCGCCCACTGAGCCCCACGCCTGCCCGACTGTGCCCACCTCGTTCGAGGTGGGCACAGTCGCGTAAGGAAGCGGGTCGCGGTTGGTCGCGCTTCGGGCCGGATTTCTGCGCCGCGCGTGCACGGCCGCGGTCCCTGCCACGCTCGCCTTCGTGTTCGGCTCCACCGGCGTCCTCGGTCACGTGACCGCGGCACTCGCCCACGTCACGGCGTGACGCCCGCGCCCCGATCGGGCCGGTACGCGCGGAGGAACGTCCGTACTCCTTCGACGACGAGTGGGCGTACGCGGGGGTCCTGTGCCGCGTTCGCTGAGCCGAGGCGGTCCAGAGCGACGCCGAAGGTCAGCGCGAGGAACTGGTCGGCTGCCAGCCGGGCGTCGGGGGCGTCGAGCAGCCCGGCCTCGGCGAAGGATGCGAACCGCTCGGCGATCGCCTCGTCGGGGGTGTCGGCCATGGGGTTGTAGTCCTGCTGCGGCAGATGGCCGGACTCGGTCCGGACCAGGCGTTGCAGTGTCGTGTACTCCGCCGAGCCGAGCATGTCGGTCGCGATGCGCAGTGCGAACGCGACCAGGCCGTCCTCCAGTTCGGCGGGCTCGGTCAGCTCCGTGAGGGTGTCGTCGAGGGTGCGCCGGACCGTGGTGACGAGCGACTGGCCGACCGAGTCGACGACCGCCCGCAGCAGGGTCCGCTTGTCGCCGAAGTAGTCGTAGACCGTCCGCTTGGACACCTCCGCCCGCGCGGCGACCGCGTCGACGCTGGAGCGGTCGAAGCCGTCGGCGAGGAACAGTTCCCGGGCCGCCGAGAGGATGGCGGCCCGCTTCCGCGTGGACCCCTCGCGCAGGGTCTTGGTGGTCGGCATGGGCTCATCCTACCCGTTCTACACTGCACGGTGTAGTGTAGCTCTGGTTCGGTGAGTACCGTGCGCGTTCCTCCGTGTGCGGTCGGCTCTGTGCCGCCGGGCCGTGACGGAAAGGACTGCCATGACCACGCCGAGGACCTCCATGACCACGACTTCCGCTCCTCCGATCCGTGTCGGGAAAGCCGCCGTCCGCTCCCTCGGCGTGCTGGCGCTCGCCACCGGCGCCCTCGAATCGGTGGTGACGCCGACGCTCCCGCTCCTGCGTCGTGAACTGGACATGAGTCACGCCGAAGGGGCGTTGCTCAGCATCGTGCTCCTCGTCACCGGCGCGCTGATCACGCCGGTGGCGGGGAAGTTAGGCGACCGCTACGGCGGGAAACGGGTCCTCGTCCGGCTGATGGTGGTGGTCTCTGCCGGGGGTCTGGTGTCCGCCCTGGCGCCGAGCCTGCCGGTGCTGCTGCTCGGTCAGATACTTCAGGGCGCGATGGTGGGCGCGCTGCCCCTGTCGTTCATCCTGGTGCGCGAACACCTCCCCGAGGGCGAGTCCAAGGTGGCCATCGGGGTGGTCAGCGGGTTGTTCGTGGGGGGCACGATGGCGGGGACGCTGGCGGCCGGACCCGTGGCCGAAGGGCTGTCCCGGCACTGGACGTTCGCGCTGCCGACGTTCGCGGTCGTCGGGGCCACCGTGCTGGTGCACCGGCTGATGCCGCAGGATCCGCCGCGCCGGTCGGACGGCGCCGGGATCGACTGGCCCGGCCTGGTCCTCCTGAGCGGAACGCTCGTCACCCTCATGCTCGTCCTGGCGCTGGCGCCCGAGATCGTCGCGCGCCCCCTCGTCCTCGTCGCCCTCCTCGTGCTGCTGGCCGCTTTCGCGACCGGGTGGGCGGCCGTCGAACGTCGCGCGGCCTCGCCGATGGTCGATCTGCGCATGGTCGGGCGGCCCGAGGTGGGGAAGGCGTGCGTGCTGACGTTCCTGATCTGCGTCGGTACGTCGGTGGCGGCCTATCTCGTCCCGGCGCTGTTCGCGGTACCCCCCGACGCGTACGGGTTCGGGGCGAGCGCGACGCAGATCGGTCTCTTCCTGCTGCCCGGGGCCGTGGCCGCGTCACTGGCGGGCCCGGCCGGCGGGTTCGGGACGCGGCGGTTCGGTTCGCGCGCCGTGGTCACCGCCGGGGTTCTCGTCATGGCCGTCGGCCTGCTCGGCCTTGCGGCCGTGCACACCGAGGTCTGGCACCTGGTCGTCGGCAAGATGCTCATCGCGCTCGCCAACGGGCTCTGCGTCACGGCGTTGGTGACCAGCACCGCGACCTCCGTCGACCGCGGTGAGACCGGCATCGCCACCGGTCTGGTCCTGGTGACGCGCGTGATCGGCTTCGCCGTGGGGGTCCAGATCAGCGGCGCGATCCTCACCGCCAGGACCCCCGCCGGGTCGGACCTCCCGGCCGAATCGGCCTATGTCGTCGGCTTCGTCCTGGCCGGAGCCGTCACGGCGCTGTCCCTGCTCGTCGTCCGTACCCTGAGCAAAGGAGTCAAGGAATGACCCGCGTCGACACGTTGGCGAACGGTTCCGCCGCACGGGGGCGTACGGTCCTGATATCCGGGGCCAGCATCGCGGGGCCCGCCCTCGCGTACTGGCTGAACCGCTACGGATTCGCGGTCACGGTGGTCGAGAAGGCGGGCACGGTCCGCGACGGCGGCTATCCCATCGATGTGCGCGGCACTGCGCTCGACGTCGTCCGTCGGATGGGGATCCTGCCGCGGCTGCGGGACGCCCACATCGATCTGCGCCGGCTGACCTTCCTCGACGAGGACGGCTCCGAGGTGGCCTCGGTCGACCCGCACGCCGTCACCGGCGGGGTCGCCGGAAGAGACCTGGAGGTGCGGCGCGGGGCGCTGGCCGGCGCTCTCCACGAGGCCGTCCGTGACGACGTGGAGTTCCTGTTCGACGACTCCATCGACACCCTCGACCAGCACCGCCACGGGGTCGACGTCACCTTTCGCGGGGGAGGAGGCCGTACGTTCGACCTGGTGCTGGGGGCGGACGGGTTGCACTCGCACACCCGCGCGCTCCTGTTCGGCCCCGAGGAGCGATTCCACCGCTATCTCGGATACTGCTTCGCCGGGTTCACCCTGCGCAACACCTTCGGGCTCGTCCGTGAGACCACGATGTGGAACACCCCGGGCCGGGCCGCCGTGCTGTACGCCGTGGGCGACGACGACGGCGACGTGCACGGCTTCCTCAACTTCGCCCGCACGGAACCGCCGTTCGACGCGTTCCGCGACCCGGAGGCGCAACGGGACCTGGTCGCCGAGGTCTTCGACGGCGCGGGGTGGGAGGTCCCGGGCATGCTCGCCGCCCTGCGCGACGCGGACGACCTGTTCTTCGACGTGGTCAGCCAGATCCGCATGGACCGCTGGTCCAGCGGCAGGGTCGCGCTGGTGGGCGACGCCGCGTACGCGCCCTCCTTCCTCACCGGCCAGGGCTCCAGCCTCGCCCTGGTCGGCGCGTACATGCTCGCCGGATCCCTGGCGGCCGAGGGGGATCACGCCGCGGGCTTCGCCGCCTACGAGCGTGACACCCGTGCGTTCGTGACCCTGAACCAGGATCAGGTCGGCAAGGGCGAGGCCGCCCTCTTCCCGACCACCGCCCGGGCACTGGAGCAGCGCAACACCATGCTGCGCTCTCTGGGCTCCATGCCGCCCCCGGCGGAGGGGCGGCCTGCCCACGAGGCGCTGGTGCTGCCGGAGTTCAGGCTCCCGGGGTGAGTGCCGCCCCGGTCTGCCGGGGGACCCGCAGGGGGTTGCCGTCACGGAGTTCGGGGGGCAGGAGGGCGTCGGGGAAGGACTGGTAGCAGACCGGGCGCAGCCAGCGTTCGACGGCGAGGGTGCCGACGCTCGTCGTTCCGGGCGAACTCGTCGCCGGCCACGGCCCCCCGTGCACCATCGCGTGGCACACCTCGACGCCGGTGGGCCAGCCGCCCCACAGAACGCGGCCTGCCCGCTCCTCCAGTACCGGCAGCAGCCCGAGGGCCGTCGTCCGGTCGGCGTCCGTCGCGTGCAGGGTGGCCGTCAGCTGGCCCTCCAACTCCTCCAGGAGGTACAGGAGTTCGTCCGTACCGGACCAGCGCACGACGAGCCCCGCCGCGCCGAAGACCTCGCCGGAGAGATCCCTGTGCGCGGTGTACGTGGCCGCGTCACACGCCAGGACGACGGGGGCCGGTGCGTACGGGCCGGCCCCGGCCGCGCCCCGCGCCACCTCCCGTACGCCCGGTACGTCCTCCCACCGCCGTACGCCCTCGGTGTACGCCCGGGCGATGTCCGGGGTGAGCATGACCTGCCCCTCCGTGGCCTTCACGGCCCGGGCGGCGGAGAGGAGGAAGGCGTCGCCCGCCGGTCCGGCAGGCAGGAGCAGGAGGCCGGGGTTCGTGCAGAACTGCCCCGCGCCGGCCGTCAGCGACGCCACGTACGCGCCGGCCGCGGCTTCCGGCTCGGCGAGGGCCCCGTCGAGCATGATCACGGGATTGACCGCGGACATCTCGGCGTGGACCGGGATGGGCACCGGGCGCGACCGCCCGGCGGCGATCAGCGCCAGCCCGCCGGTCCGGGAGCCGGTGAACCCCACCGCGGTGATCCGCGGATCGCCGACCAGGGCGAGCCCGACGTCGTGCCCCCTGCCCACCAGCAGGGAGAAGACACCGGCCGGCATGCCGGTGCGCGCGGCGGCGGCCGTGACGGCGCGGGCCACCGCCTCCCCGGTGCCCGGGTGTGCCGGGTGCGCCTTGACCACCACGGGGCAGCCGGCGGCCAGCGCGGACGCGGTGTCGCCGCCCGCGACCGAGAAGGCCAGCGGGAAGTTGCTCGCACCGAACACGGCCACCGGGCCGAGGGGGACGCGCCGGAGCCGTACGTCCGCGCCCGAGGGGCCGCAGTCGATCCGGGCACCGAGGGCGCTCCCGCTCCTGACGAGGTCGGCGAAGAGGCGCAACTGCCCGCAGGTGCGCCCCCGTTCACCGGTCAGGCGGGCCGACGGAAGTCCGGTCTCCCGTGCGGCGAGTTCCAGCAGGGCGTCGCCGAGGGCCTCGATCTCCTCCGCGCAGGCGTCGAGGAAGGCCGCCCGCCGCTCGGGCGGCAGGGCGCGGAAGGCGCGGGCGTCCGCCGCGGCGAGTCGGGCCGCCTCGGCCACCTGCTCCGTCGAGGCGTCCCGGTGCGGGGGGCCGAACGGTTCGCCGGTCGCGGCGGTGACCGCGTACCAGGCGTCCCCGGCGCCGGGGGCCTCGCGGCCGGCCAGGAGCGAGTGCCCGGTCAGGGGTGAGTGCCCGGTCAGGGGTGAGTGCCCGGTCAGGGGCGAGTGCCCGCTCAGGGGAGAGCGTCCGGTCAGGATTGCGTTCTCGGTCAGGGGGGCGTGCCCGGTCGGGGGAGTGGGTCCGGTCAGCGGGGTAGGTCCGGTCAGGGGTCGGTCCCCGGGCGGGGGCGGGTTTCCGGTCGGGTTCACAGCGATGCGTCTCCCTGTGCGCGCCGGTGGGCGGCGCGCCGTCGTCGGGTGCCCGGGTGAAAGTCACCGGGGCGGTGGCGTTGTCCTCGGGTCGTCCGGATGTATAGCCTAGGCAATGGCATGTGACATTGCACTAGGGGGCAGTCATGAAAGTCGTCGTCGTCGGAGCGGGCATCGTGGGTGCCGCGTGCGCGTTCCACGCCGCCGCGGCGGGGCTCGACGTCACGGTCCTCGACCGTGGTCCCGTCGGCGCGGGCACGACCAGCCGGGGGGAGGGCAACATCCTCCTCTCCGACAAGGAGCCCGGCCCCGAACTGGAACTGGCCCGGCTCAGCCGTGACCTCTGGGACGAGGCCGGCGAGGAACTCGGCGCGGAGACCGTCGAGTTCGAGACCAAGGGCGGCCTCGTCGTCGCGAGCACACCCGACGCCCTCACCGCTCTGCACGCGTTCGCCGCGCGCCAGGCGGCCGCGGGCGTCCGCACCGAAGCAATCGAACGCGTCGGTGAACTCGAACCCCATTGCGCGCCCGGTCTCCCCGGAGGTGTCCACTACCCGCAGGACGCCCAGGTGCAGCCCGTTCTCGCGGCGGCCGCACTGCTGCGCGCCGCGGTCCGGCACGGGGCCCGGACGCACACCGGCGAGGCCGCGGCCGCGGTCACCGGGGCCGACGGCAGGATCACCGGAGTGCGCACCGCCGACGGCA
The DNA here is from genome assembly GCF_040638385.1 of Streptomyces sp. NPDC026589. NCBI lineage: Bacteria > Bacillati > Actinomycetota > Actinomycetes > Kitasatosporales > Streptomycetaceae > Streptomyces > Streptomyces sp. NPDC026589. The sequence goes on along the minus strand of NZ_JBEZYG010000007.1, from coordinate 197,216 downwards.
CGGTGCTGCCCGCCGACGCCGTGGTCAACGCCGCCGGCACCTGGGGCGGCGAGGTCGGCCGCCGCCTCGGCGCACCCGTCGAGATCCTGCCCCGCCGGGGCTTCGTCCTCGTCACCGAGCCGCTGCCGCCGATGATCCGGCACAAGGTCTACTCCGCCGACTACGTGGCCAACGTCGCCTCCAGCGACGAGGGTCTGGAGACGTCGTGCGTCGTCGAGGGCACCCGCGCGGGCACGATCCTGATCGGCGCCAGCCGCGAACGCGTCGGCTTCGACACCTCGATGAACCCGGCCGTGGTGGCCACGCTCGCCGCCCAGGCGTGCCGCCTCTTCCCGTTCCTGCGCGGCGTCCACCTGATCCGCGCCTACCGGGGCTTCAGGCCGTACTGCGCGGACCACCTGCCGGTCATCGGCCCCGACCCCCGTGTCCCCGGCGTCGTCCACGCGTGCGGCCACGAGGGCGCCGGGATCGGTCTCGCCCCCGGGACCGGCGCCCTGGTCACCGCCCAGCTCCTCGGCCGCCCGTGGCGCGGCGCCGATCCGGCCGCCCACACCGGCCTTCTGCCCGACCGTTTCCTCAACCCCGGAGGTGTGCCCAAGTGACCGCAGCGAACGCGTTCACCGTGGACGGCGAACCGTTGCCGTTCGTACCGGGACAGACCCTGGCCGCCGCGCTCGTCGCCTCGGGCCGGGTCGCCTGGCGGACCACCCGGGGCGGGCAACGGCCCCGGGGGATCTTCTGCGGGATCGGTGTCTGTTACGACTGCCTGGTGACCGTCGACGGAACGGGCGGGCAGCGGGCTTGTCTGGTGCAGGCCCGCGCGGGCATGGCCGTCACGACCGGGGAGCCCGACGATGAGTGAGCCCCGTGACCCCGGGATGACGAGTGAGCCCCGCGATCCCGTGGCGCCGAGTGAGCCCCGTGGCCCCGTGGCGCCGAGCGAGTCCCGCGACCCTGTGGAGCCGGGCGAGCCTCGCGACCTCGTGGTGGTGGGCGCGGGCCCGGCCGGCATGGCCGCCGCCGCCACCGCCCTGGACGGCGGGCTGCGGGTCACTCTCGTCGACTCGGGCCCCGCCCCGGGCGGCCAGTTCTGGCGCCATCCCCCGCTCTTCGCACGGGAAGCCGTTCCGACCGCCGATCTGCACCACGGGCTGAGCACCTATCGGGCGCTGTGCGCCACCCTCTCCGCCCACGAGCGCACCGGACGGCTCACACTGCTGCTGAACCACCATGTGTGGACCACGGCCCGCGACGGGGACGGCTTCACCGTCCACGCCGTGGACCGGGGCCGGGCACCCGAAGAGCGGACCGTCGTGCTGCGCGCACCGGCCCTGCTGGTGGCGACCGGCGCCTACGACCGTCAACTCCCCTTCCCCGGCTGGGACCTGCCCGGGGTGCTCACCGCCGGCGGGCTCCAGTCGCTGCTCAAGGGCGGCGGAGTCGTCGCCGGCCGCCGGGTCGTCCTCGGCGGCACGGGCCCCTTCCTGCTGCCGGTCGCCGCCGCCCTCGCCGCCCGCGGGGCGAAGGTCGTCGCCGTGTGCGAGGCGGCGGCGCCCTCGGCCTGGCTGCGTCACCCCGCGGCCCTGCTGCGCAACCCCGCCAAGTGGGCCGAGGGCGCCCGGTACGCGGGCGCCCTCGCCCGGCACCGCGTCCCGGTCCGCACCCGCACCGCGATCGTCGGCGCCGAAGGGGAGGGGCGGGTCGCCGTCGTGCGCACCGCCGCCCTGGACGCCGACGGGCGCCCGCTCCCGGGCACCGGGCGCCGGATCGAGGCCGACACCGTGGGCGTCGGCTGGGGCTTCGTCCCCCAGCTCGACCTGCTCATCCCGCTCGGCTGCGACCTCGCCGACGCGGGCGACGGCACCATGGCCGCCGCCGTCGACGACGGACAGCGCACCACGGTGCCCGGGCTGTACACGGCGGGCGAGACCTGCGGCGTGGGCGGGGCCGCGCTCGCGGTGAGCGAGGGCCGTCTCGCCGCCGTCTCGGTGCTCACCGACCTCGCCGCCCCCGGCCGGCCCGGCACCCGCCGCCCGGCCGCGGAGCGCAGGGCGGTGGCCCGGCACCGCGCCTTCGCACGGGCGATGGCACAGGCACACCCCCTGCCCCCGGGCTGGCCCGCGTGGCTGACCGACGACACACCGGTCTGCCGGTGCGAAGAGGTCACCGCGGGGGCCGTCCGGTCCGCCCGCGCCGACGGTGCGGCAGCCGACCACCGGCAGGTCAAACAGCTGACCAGAGCCGGTATGGGCTGGTGCCAGGGCCGCATGTGCGGGCCCGCCGTCCACTGCCTCGTCTCCGCCCGGGATCAGCCGTACGCCCCCGCCGAGCGGCTGATCGCGACCCCCGTCACCCTCGGTGCGCTCGCCGATTCCGTCGAGCCCGATTCCGCCGAGCCCACTTCCGACCCCATCTGAGGAGTTCCCATGGACCTGGACCGCACCCCCCTTCCCACCCGCATGCCCTGGCACGGCGTCATCGTCGCGACGAGCCTCCCGTTCGGCCCGGACCTCGCCGTCGACCACGGCGCGTACGGGGACAACGTCGCCTGGCTCGCCGAACAGGGCCTGCACGGCGTCGCCCCGAACGGCTCGCTGGGCGAATACCAGACCCTGACGTACGAGGAGCGCGACCGCGTCGTGGAGACCGCCGTCGCCAACGCCCCCGAGGGCTTCACCGTGATGCCGGGCGTCGGAGCGTACGGCGCGATCGAGGCGAGGCGGCACGCGCGGTTCGCCAAGGACGCCGGCTGCCAGGCCGTCATGTGCCTGCCGCCCAACGCCTACCGGGCCGACGACCGCGCCGTCCTGGAGCACTACGCGATGGTCGCCTCCGCCGGCCTCCCCGTCACCGCCTACAACAACCCCATCGACACCAAGGTCGACCTGCGCCCGGAGCTGCTGGCCAAGCTGCACGCCGAAGGGTTCATCGTGGGCGTGAAGGAGTTCTCGGGCGACGTCCGCCGGTGCTACGCCATCAACGAACTCGCCCCCGGACTCGACCTGATCGTCGGCACCGACGACACCCTCCTGGAAGTCGGCGTCGCCGGCGCCAAGGGCTGGGTCGCCGGCTATCCGCAGGTCTTCCCGCGCGCCTGCCTCGACCTCTACAACGCCTCGCTGGCCGGCGATCTCGACACCGCGCTCCCGCTCTACCGACAGCTCCACTCCGTACTGCGCTGGGACAGCAGGACCGAGTTCGTCCAGGCGATCAAGCTCGGCCAGGACATGATCGGCCGGACCGGCGGCGGCTGCCGTCCGCCCCGGCAGACCCTGGACCCGGAGACCGAGGCCGTCGTCCGCGCCGCCACCCAGGCCCTCATCGACGCGGGGGTGAACTGACGTGCGCTCCAAGGTCTGTTACCACGCGGTCGACTCGCACACCGAGGGCATGCCGACCCGGGTCATCACCGGCGGGGTGGGCGTCCTGCCGGGCGCGACGATGGCCGAGCGACGGCAGCGGTTCATGGCGGAGCGCGACGGACTGCGCACCCTGCTCATGTGCGAGCCGCGCGGGCACGGGGCCATGTCCGGGGCGATCCTCCAGCCCCCGACCCGGCCGGACGCGGACTTCGGTGTGCTGTTCATCGAGGTGTCCGGCTGCCTGCCCATGTGCGGCCACGGCACCATCGGCGTGGCCACGGTCCTGGTGGAGACGGGCATGGTCGAGGCGGTCGAACCGGAGACCCTCATCCGCCTCGACACCCCCGCGGGCCTCGTCACGGCACGGGTCGCCGTGCGCGACGGCCGCGCCGAGTCCGTCACCCTGGAGAACGTCGCCTCCTACAGCCACGCGCTGGACCAGGTCGTCGAGGTCGAGGGGTTCGGCCCGGTCCGCTACGACATGGCGTACGGCGGCAACTTCTACGCCATCGTGCGTACCGAGGACCTCGGCATCCCCTACGACCGGGCGGAGAAGGGGCGGCTGCTGGAGGCGGGCCTGGCCGTCATGGGGGCGATCAACGAGCGGAACCCGGTGGTCCATCCGGAGAACCCCGCGATCGACGTCTGCCACCACGTCTATCTGGAGGCGCCCGGGTCGACCGCCGAGCACTCGCGGCACGCCATGGCCATCCACCCCGGCTGGTTCGACCGCTCGCCCTGCGGGACGGGAACCAGTGCCCGGATGGCCCAACTGCACGCGCGGGGACAGCTGAAGACCGGGCAGGACTTCGTCAACGAGTCCTTCATCGGCTCCCGCTTCACGGGCCGGATCCTGGCGGAGACCACGGTCGGCGGCAGGCCCGCCGTACTGCCCTCCGTCACCGGCCGCGCCTGGATCACCGGGACCGCGCAGTACCTGCTCGACCCCACGGACCCCTATCCGACGGGGTTCACCGTATGACGGCCGACCCGCCAACCGGGCCGATCGGGACCGCGTACGCCGGGACGGCCGGGCCGGCGTACACCGGGCCGATCGACACGGTCGACTGGCACACCGGGGGCGAACCGTTCCGGATCGTGCCCACGCCGCCGTCGGCCGTGACCGGGCACGGGACCACCGTCGCGGAGCGCCGCACGGCCGCCATGGCCGACGCCGGGGTGCAGTGGACCCGGGCCCTGCTGTGCGGCGAACCGCGCGGCCACGCCGACATGTACGGGGCCTTCCTGGTGCCGCCCGACGACGCCGGCGCCCACCTCGGCGCCCTCTTCTGGCACAAGGACGGCTTCTCCACGGCCTGCGGGCACGGCACGATCGCCCTCGGCGCCTGGGCGGTCGCCACCGGCCTGGTCCCGGCGTCGGCCGACGGCACGACGGACGTCGTCATCGACGTTCCCTCCGGCCGTGTCACGGCGAGCGTGCGCACGGCCGGCGGCCGGGTCGCGGACGTGACGTTCGTCAACGTCCCCGGCCATGTCCACGCGCGCGGCGTCGAGGTGACCACCTCGCAGGGCGCCGTCACCGTCGACATCGCCTACGGCGGCGCCATGTACGCCGTGCTCCCGGCCCACCGGCTCGGCCTGCGGGTCCGGCCGCGGGACGTCACCGCGCTCGTCGCGGCCGGCCGCGAGATCCGCGACGCGCTGAACGCCGCCCACGCCGCCGAACATCCATCGGACGACCGGCTGTCCGGCGTCTACGGGACGGTGTTCACCGAGGAGGCAGGGGCGCCGGTCGAACGGCCCGACGGCACCTGGCTGCTGCACCACCGCAACGTCACGGTGTTCGCGGACGGCCAGGTCGACCGCTCCCCGTGCGGTTCGGGCACCGCGGCCCGGGTGGCGCTCCTCGCCGACGCGGGAGAACTGCGGGTCGGCGACGAGCTGAGGCACGAGTCGGTGGTGGGCTCCGTCTTCCGCGCCCGGATCGAACGGTCCACCACGGCCCACGGCCGCCCCGCGGTCGTCCCGGCCGTGACGGGAACCGCGTACGCCACCGGAGCGAGCCGCTTCACCGTCGATCCCGACGACACCCTCGTACCCGGGTTCGTGCTGCGATGACGGTGACGCTCGACGCCGCGGACGTGTTCGCGCTCGGTCCGGCCGGGGCCGTCTCCGCCATCCGGGCGGCGCTGGCCGCGGGGCTCGACCCGGACGGCGACGTACCCCGGGCGGTCGTGCCGCTGGCCCACGGGCAGGGGCTGCTCATGCCCTCGGAGTCCGGCGACTGGTTCGGCGTGAAGATCGCCACCGTCGCGCCCGGCAACGCCGCGCGCGGACTGCGGCGGATCAACGCCACGTATCTGCTGCACGACAGCGCGACCCTGACGCCGGTGGCCCAGCTGGACGGGGTGGCGCTGACGACCCTGCGCACCCCCGCCGTCTCGGTCGCGGCCGGTCTGGACCGGCTGCGCGCCCTCGTCGGCGGGGGCGGGGGGCTGCGCCTGGTGGTCTTCGGCGCGGGCCCCCAGGGGGAGGGGCACGTCGCCGCCGTACGGGCCCATGTTCCGGTGGCCGACGTCACGGTCGTCACCCGGCGCGGGGGGCCCGTGCCCGGCTGGGCGGACCGGAGTCTGACGGCGGACGACGGCGGAGCGGCGGCCGCGGTGCGGTGCGCGGACGTCGTCGTCACCGCGACGTCCGCGCGCGAACCGGTGGTCGACGGGCGGCTGGTGCGCGACGGCGCGGTGGTGCTGGCGGTCGGCTCGCACGAACCGGATGTGCGGGAGCTCGACAGCGTGCTGATGGGGCGTGCCACCGTCCTGGTGGAGAGCCGCGCGACCGCCCTCCGCGAGGCGGGCGACGTCGTCATGGCGGTCCACGAGGGTGCACTCGCCCCGGGCGACCTCGTCCCCCTGGCGGAGCTGAACGGCTCATGGGGCGACGTCCCGGCCGACCGCCCGCTGGTCGTGAAGACGTGTGGGATGGGCTGGCAGGACCTGGTGGTCGCCATCGCGGCCCACCGGCGGAAGGAGGGGATGGAGGCGAAGGAGGGGATGCCGGGGGAGCGGAGCTGAGTGTCCCGCCGACGCCGGCCCGAACCCGTGCCCCTCGCGGGGCGGCTACGTCAACACACGCCGCCCCGCGCGGGTTTCGGCGTCAACACACGCCGCCCCGCGCGGGCTTCGGCGTCCGTGTGCGCTGCGTTCCGCGCGGTCTCCGGCGTCAACACACGCCGCTCCGCGCCCGGCTGCTGCCGCAACGCTCGCCGCTCCGCGCCGACTTCGGCGTCGACATGCGCCGGCCCCCGACCGCACTTCGCGTCAGCGTGCGCCGAGTTTGCGCGGCGGCGTGGCGCGTTCGGCTTCCCGTTTCCGGTCTGCCCACAGGGTCCGCACATGCGCGAGATGGCGGCGCATGTGCTCCTCGGCCCCCTCCGCGTCCCCCGCGATCATGATGTCCAGGAGTGCGGTGTGTTCCCGCGCCGAACCCACCAGCGACCCCTCCTGGGACAGGTCGGTGAGCCCGTAGAGCCGGGAACGCTTGCGCAGGTCGGCCACGGTCTCCACCAGGCGCGCGTTCCCGGCGAGGGCGAGCAGGTCGAGGTGGAAACGGCGGTCCGACTCCAGGTAGGCGATCAGGTCGCCGCCCTGTGCGGCGGTCACGATCTCCTCGGCCACCGGACGCACCGCCTCCAACTGCTCGCGGGAGGCGGTGCGGGTCACGCGGCCGATGGTGGGGATCTCGATGAGGGCGCGGATCTCGGTGTACTCGTCCAGGTCGCGCTCGGAGAGTTCCGTGACGCGGAACCCCTTGTTGCGCACCGCCTCGACCAGGCCCTCGCGGGCCAGATCCAGCATGGCCTCGCGCACGGGCGTGGCGGAGACGCCATACTCGGCGGCGAGCGTGGGCGCCGAGTAGATCACGCCCGGCTGGAGTTCCCCCGCGATCAGCGCGGCGCGCAGCGCGTTGGCGACCTGGTCGCGCAGATGCTCCTGCACCGAGATGAGTTTGCGGGACTTCAGCTCACTCATGCGTTCCCCTTCAATGATGTGGCACCGCACTATACAATGTCACGTTGCGCGGTGCCTCATCGGTCGAAGGCCGGTGCTGTCGAGCTCAGCGCTGTCAGCTGTCCAGGAGGCGGGCCATCCACGCCTCGACGCCGTCGACCGTACGGGGCAGCGCGCCGGAGAGCAGCTTCGCCCCGTCCGCGGTGATCACCAGGTCGTCCTCGATCCGCACCCCCATGCCGCGCAGCTCGGGCGGCAGCGTCTCGTCGTCCGGCTGGAGGTAGAGGCCGGGCTCGACGGTGAGGACATGGCCCTCCTCCAGTACGCCGTCGAGATAGGTCTCCGCGCGGGCCCGCGCGCAGTCGTGCACGTCGATGCCGAGCATGTGCCCGCTGCTGCACAGGGTGTAGCGGCGGTACAGGCCGCTGTCGTCGGCGAGCGCCTCCTCGGGCGACACCGGCAGGATGCCCCACGCGTGCAGTACCTCGGCGATGACCCGCATGGCCTCGCGGTGGAAGTCCCGGAACCGGGCCCCGGGACGCAGGACGCCGATCGCGGCCTCCTGCGCGGCCAGCACCAGTTCGTAGACGTCGCGTTGGGCGGGCGAGAAGCGGCCCGACAGGGGGAGGGTGCGGGTGATGTCGGCGGTGTAGAGGGTGTCGGTCTCCACCCCCGCGTCGAGCAGGAGCAGTTGGGACGGGTCGAGCGGTCCGTCGTTGCGGATCCAGTGCAGGACGCAGGCGTGCGCGCCCGCCGCCGCGATGGTCTCGTACCCCGTGCCGTTGCCCTCGCTCCGGGCGCGCAGCTGGAACACGCCCTCGATCCACCGCTCGCCCCGGGGGTGGCGGAGGGCGTCGGGCAGGGCGCGCGCGACGTCCTCGAAGCCCGCCGTGGTGTGGTCGACGGCCAGTTGGAGCTGGGCGACCTCCCAGGCGTCCTTCCGCAGCCGGAGTTCGGCGAGCGCGGCCTCCAGCTCGGCGTCCCCCGCCGGGGTGTGGGCCCGGGTGGGCAGCAGGCCGTCCACCCGGGCGTCGACGCCGGCGAGCAGCCGGGTCGGCGGCTGCGGGCCTCCGAGAAGCCTGGCCAGGTCGTCGAGGTGGGCGCAGCGCAGCCCGGTCAGCGCCTCCGTCTCGTCCAGGTCGGGGCGGCGGCCGACCCAGAACTCGCCGTAGCGGCGGTCGCGGTAGAAGTCGCTGGTGTGCCGGGAGGAGCGGGGGCGGATGTGGAGCACCGCCTCGTGCCCCTCGGGGCCGGAGGGTTCGAGGACCAGGACGTGGTCGGGCTGCTCCTCGCCGGTCAGTCCGGTCAGCCAGGCGTAGGCGCTGTGCGGCCGGAAGCGGTGGTCGGTGTCGTTCGAGCGGACCTTGAGCGTCCCGGCGGGTATGACGAGCCGCTCACCCGGGAAGCGGGCCGACAGCCGCTCCAGGCGGTCCGGCAGCAGGGCGCGGCCGGGGACCTGTGCGCCGGCGGGCAGGGGGGACGGCGCCCAGTCGGTCGCCATGAAGGCGTCCAGGGCGGCCGGGACGGGCAGATCGTGGCTGCCGGTGTGTACCTGGGCCGGGGACTCCGCGGTCATGGGTCTCCTTCGAGGGGCTTCGAGGGTGAGTGGAGGATGCCGTAGCGGCGGGCGGTGAGCGTGCGTCGGCCCGGTGTCCGCAGCGCTTTCGGGCCGTTGGGCGGGCAGTGTCGCGGACACGTTTCGGTAACGGGATGACGCAATCCTTGGCTGTGCAATTTCACATTACTATGTTACGGGTCACACCACGCGGATGCGGGCGCAATCTTCCCGGCCCACTCCGCCTCGCTTTCCGCAAGCAGTCGCCCTCCGGGCCGCTCGGCCGCCCGGATCACCGGGCCCCTCCGGGCCGTCCCTTTCCTCCCGGCCTGTTCCCGCGTTCGTCCTCCCGGCCCGTTCCCCCTTCTGCTCTCCGGCCCGATCCCGCTTCTGCCGCGACCCTTCCCCGTACGAGGAGTGCACCCATGTCCCGTCGCACCCGGATGCTGTCCGCATCCCTGAGCACCTCGCTCGCCCTCGCCCTGCTGGGCGCCTGCACCACCCAGGGAGGTGACGACCGCGACCCGGACAAGCGACAGCCCGGTGTGGCGACCGGCACCGTCATCGGCGGCACGCCGAAGCGGGGCGGCACCCTGACCGTGCTGTCCAACCAGGACTTCGCCCACCTGGACCCGGCCCGCAACTGGGTCATGCCGACCATGGACTTCGGCACCCGGCTGATCTACCGCACCCTGACCACCTTCCGCGCCGAACCCGGGAAGAAGGGCAGCGAGATCGTCCCCGACCTCGCCACCGACCTCGGCAGATCCACCGACGGCGGCCGCACCTGGACCTTCACCCTCAAGCCCGGCCTCGTCTACGAGGACGGCACGCCGATCCGCGCCCGCGACATCAAGTACAACGTCGAGCGGTCCTTCGCCCCCGACCTCGCCGGCGGCCCCGACTACGCCCAGCGCTATCTGGCCGACACCGAGGGGTACGCCGGCCCGCTGGACGGCAAGCACCTCGACTCGATCCGTACCCCCGACGACCGGACCATCGTCTTCTCGCTGCGCAGACCCGTCGCCGAGTTCTCCTACACGGTCACGCTGCCCACCTTCTCGCCCGTGCCCGCGTCCCGCGAGAAGGGCGTCCAGTACGACCTGCGGCCCTTCTCCTCCGGCCCGTACCGCATCGAGAGCTACGGGCGCGGCAAGAAGCTGGTGCTGGTCCGCAACACCCACTGGGACGCGGCGACCGACCCGGTGCGCAAGGCCTACCCCGACCGCATCGTCGTGATCCAGGGGCTCAAGGGCGGCCAGATCGACGACCGGATCATCGAGAGCGCGGGCGTCGACGCCTCCGCGGTCGAGTGGTCCGACCTCCAGCCCTCCAGCGTCGCCAAGGTCCTGCCGAAGCCGGAGATCCGGCAGCGGCTCTCCGCCGAGCGCACCGGCTGCACGGACATGCTCGCCCTGAACACCTCCCGGGCGCCGTTCGACGAACCGAAGCTCCGCATCGCGATGCAGTACGCCGTCGACAAGGAGGCCCAGGTGACCGCCAACGGCGGCCCGGCCCTCAACGACGTCGCCACCGCCTATCTGCCGCCGTCCCTCACCGGCGGCCGTGCCGCCGCCCCGCTCCACGGCGGGCCCGCCACCGGTGATGTGAAGAAGGCCGAGAAGCTGCTCGCCGAGGCGGGCAAGGCCGACGGCTTCGACACGACGATCACCGTGTCCACCGGGGACAAGACCCGCGCCGAGGCGCTCCAGCAGAGCCTGGCCCGGGTCGGCATACGCCTGCGGATCGAGACCGTCGACCCCTCGGTCTACTACGACACCATCGGCGACACCGCCAACGCCCCCGACATGGCCATCAGCGGCTGGTGCCCGGACTACCCGTCCGCCGCCACCTTCCTGCCGTTCGTCTTCGACGGCCGCACCATCAAGCCCAAGGGCAACCAGGGCAACGTCTCCCAGTTCCGCGACAAGGCCGTCGAGCGCCGCATGGACGAGATCGCCGAGATGTCCGACGCGACCGCCGCCAACAAGGCGTGGACCGCGCTCGACCGGGAGATCCAGCGCACCTCCCCGGCCGTCCCCCTGCTCTGGGAGCGCAAGCCGCTGCTCGTCGGCGACAACATCGCCGGAGCCTTCGGACACCCCTCCTGGACCGGCCAGTTCGACTTCGCCGTGATCGGTCTCAAGGACCCGTCCCGAAGCAAGGGCTGAGGGGACGAGGACGCATTCCCATGAGCATCGTCACCGCCCCGGCCACCGGACCGGGCGACGCCCCGGCAGCCGGCGGACCCGGCTCACCCGCCCTGCCCGACGCCCTCTGGCGGACCACCTGGCGCCGCCTGTGGGGCGACCGGGGCAGCCGGACCGCATTGATCGCCGCCGCCCTGCTGATCCTGGTGGCCCTCACCGCGCCCCTGCTCAGCCGCATGGGCGGCTGGTCGCCCACCGCCTTCGACGCCGACGCCATCGACCCCTATCTCGGCGGCCTGCCCCACGGCGCCCTCGGCGGCATCAGCGCCGAACACTGGCTCGGCGTCGAACCGGTCACCGGCCGCGACCTGTTCGCCCGCGTCGTCCACGGCGCACAGGTGTCCCTGCTGATCGCCTTCGCCGCCACGGCGATCGTCGTCGTCACCGGCACCGCCGCCGGCATCGCCGCCGGGTACTTCGGCGGGCGCGTCGACACCGTACTGAGCCGGCTGATGGACCTCACCATGTCCTTCCCCTCGCTCATCTTCATGATCGCGATGATGTCCGTGGCCCAGGACGTCAACCGGGTCGTGCTGATGACCGTCGTCATCGGCGTCTTCGGCTGGCCCGGCATCGCCCGCGTGGTGCGCGCCGAGGCGCTCTCCCTGCGCAACCGCGAGTTCGTCGAGGCCGCCCGCGCCTGCGGCAGCGGGCCCTGGCGCATCCTCACCCGGCAGGTGCTGCCCAACATCTCCGGACCCGTCATCGCGTACACCACGCTGCTGATCCCCGGAATGATCAGCACGGAGGCGGCACTCAGCTTCCTCGGGGTGGGCGTGCGCCCGCCCACCCCCTCCTGGGGCCAGATGATCGCCGAGGCCGTCGCCTACTACGAGACGGACCCCATGTACTTCATCGTCCCCAGCGTCTTCCTCTTCGTCGCCGTCCTCGCCTTCACCGTCCTCGGCGACGCGCTGCGCGACATCCTCGACCCCCAGGGAGGACGCCCGTGATCGCCTACCTGGTCCGCAGGCTCCTCGGCGTGGCCGGCGTCCTGCTCGCCATCTGCGCCGTCACCTTCGTCATCTTCTACCTGCTGCCCGCCGACCCCGCCTCCGCGGCCTGCGGCAAGACGTGCAGCCCCGAACGCCTCGCGGAAGTACGCCACTTCATGGGCCTCGACCAGCCCGTCTGGCGCCAGTTCGGCGACTACCTCGTCGGGATCTTCGCCGGCCGCGAGCTGGGCAGCGGCCCCCACGCACTGCAATGCGGCTTCCCCTGCCTCGGCTACTCCTACGAGAACGCCCTGCCGGTGTGGGACCTGCTGATGGACCGCCTGCCCGTCTCCGTCTCCCTGGCCTTCGGCGCCGCCGGACTGTGGCTGGTGCTCGGGCTGAGCGCCGGGGTGACCGCCGCCCTGCGCAAGGGCGGGCTGCTCGACCGCACCCTGATGGTCGGCGCGGTCGCCACCGCCTCCCTGCCCGTCTACTTCACCGCGGTGATGCTCCTGTACGGCCTGGTCCGGCTGACCGGTCTGCTGCCCTACCCCGCCTACGTCCCGCTCACCGACGACCCCCTCGCCTGGGCCGCCAACCTGCTGCTGCCGTGGATCGCCCTGGCCCTGCTCTACGCCGCCATGTACGCCCGCCAGAGCCGCAGTTCGATGATCGAGACGATGGCGCAGCCGTACATCAGGACCGCCCGCGCCAAGGGCCTGCCCGCCCGGACCGTCGTCGTCAAACACGGACTGCGGTCCGCGATGATGCCGGTCCTCACGCTCTTCGGCATGGACCTCGGCGCCCTGCTGGCCGGAGCGGTCATCACCGAGTCCATCTTCGGCATCCCCGGCGTCGGCAGGCTCTTCTACGACGCCCTGCAACGCTCCGACCAGCCCGTCGTGCTCGGCGTCACCCTGCTCGCCGCCTTCTTCATCGTGGCGGCCAACGTCGTCATCGACCTCCTGTACGCCGTCGTCGACCCGAGGGTGAGGAACTGACGTGCCGCCCACCACCGCACCGGACCACCCCCTGCTGCGCGTCCACGACCTGCGGGTCGCCTTCGACACCCCCGCCGGAACCGTCCAGGCGGTCGACGGGGTCTCCTTCACCGTGGAGGCCGGCCGCACCCTCGGTCTGGTCGGCGAGTCCGGCTCCGGCAAGTCGGTCACCTCCCTCGCCGTGATGGGCCTGCACCGCCGGGCCCACGTGAGCGGATCGATCACCCTCGCCGGACAGGAACTCCTCGGCCTGAACGACCGCCGCTTCGGCCGGCTGCGCGGCCGCCGGATGGCCATGGTCTTCCAGGACCCGCTCTCCGCGCTGCACCCCGCGTACACCGTCGGCGAACAGATCGCGGAGGCCCATCGCCACCACTTCGGCAGCGGCCGGCGCGTCGCGCGCAGACGCGCCGTGGAGATGCTCGGCGAGGTCGGCATCCCCGAACCGGCCCGCCGGGCCGGGGAGTACGCGCACCAGTTCTCCGGCGGCATGCGCCAGCGCGCCATGATCGCCATGGCCCTGTCCTGCGAACCCGAACTCCTCGTCGCCGACGAGCCGACCACCGCGCTAGACGTCACCGTCCAGGCGCAGATCCTCGAACTGATCGCCCGGCTCCAGCAGGAACGCGGACTGGGCGTCCTGATGATCACCCACGACCTGGGCGTGGTGGCCCGCGTCGCCCACGAGGTGCTCGTCATGTACGGCGGGCGCGGCGCCGAACAGGCCCCGGTGGACGAGCTGTTCCACAGCCCCGCGCACCCCTACACCCGGGGCCTCCTGGACTCCCTGCCCCGACTGGACGACCCGGACGACGCGCCGCTGCGCGCGATCCCCGGCTCCCCGCCGTCCCCGGCCGAGCCGAGATCCGGCTGCCCCTTCGAGCCGCGCTGCCCCAGGGCGGACGCCGCCACCGTCCCGGAGCGGGCCCGCTGCGCCGGGGAGAGCCCCCGCCCCGTGGGCGTCCCCGGCGGCGGCCGGCTGGTCGCCTGCCACCTGCCCCTTTCGGCCGTCCCGACCGCCCCGCACCCCGGTCCGCCCGGCGGGGCCCTCATACCGGCCGAGGAGGCCCGATGAAACCCACGCTCTCCAAATCCCCACCCACAGAGGTGAGTTCTGCGGCGGTTGGCGCCGCGCCCCTGCTGTCCGTACGCGGTCTGGTCAAGACGTTCCCCGGCCGCCGCGTCCTGGGCCGCGCCGCCGCTCCGGTCCGCGCGGTGGACGGCGTCGATCTGGAGCTGGCCGCGGGGGAGACCCTGGGTCTTGTCGGAGAGTCCGGCTGTGGCAAGTCCACCACGGGCCGGATGCTGGTCCGGCTGCTGGAACCCACTGCGGGGACCGTCGAGTTCGAGGGCCGCGACATCACGCATCTGTCCCAGCGCGAGCTGCGGCCGGTCCGGCAGCACCTCCAGATCATCTTCCAGGACCCCCATGCCTCCCTGAACCCCCGGCAGACCGTCGCCCGGATCATCTCCGAACCCCTGCTCGTGCAGGGGGCCACGGTCGGGGCGGCCCGGGACCGGGCCGCCGAGCTGCTCGACCTGGTGGGGCTGGGCTCCGAGCACCTGGACCGTTACCCGTACCAGTTCTCCGGCGGCCAGGCCCAGCGCATCGGCATCGCCCGCGCCCTGGCGACCGGCCCCCGCCTGATCGTCGCCGACGAGCCGGTCTCCGCGCTCGACGTGTCCGTACAGGCCCAGGTCGTGAATCTGATGGAGCGTCTGGGTGAGGAACTGGGCCTGTCGTTCCTCTTCATCGCCCACGACCTGTCCGTCGTGAAGCGGGTGTGCGACCGGGTGGCGGTGATGTACCTGGGCCGCATCGTCGAGATCGGCGACAAGCGCGAGCTGTACGACAGGCCGGCGCACCCCTATACCCGGGCGCTGCTCTCGGCGGTCCCGCTGCCCGACCCCGCGGCGGAGCGCCGCCGGGAGCGGATCCTCCTGCTCGGCGACCCGCCGAGCCCGGCCTCGCCGCCCAGCGGGTGCGGCTTCCATCCGCGCTGCCCCAAGGCGCAGGCCGTGTGCCGTACCGAGCGGCCGCTGCTCCAGGTCGTGGGCTCCGGCGCGCGTACGGCGGCCTGCCACTTCCCCGAAACGGGCTGAGAGGCCCGGAGCTACCGGCGGCCCGCCATACGCCTGGCGGGCCGCCTCCGCCCCGGCTACCCCTCCCCGCCGGGCCGCCTCCGCCCCGGCTGCCCCTCCCCGCCGGGCCGCGTTCACCGGAAAGTCGTATCGGATTCGGCCACATGTCTTCCCAGTGGTGTGTGACCTGTGCCATTGTACATGTCACAGGGCGTGGGCATGTCAACTCCGGACATCGACCCCATTCCGTCCGGCCGACAGCACGGCACGACAACACCCCCTGCCCCACGCCCTGTGCATCCCATCGGTCACGCATGCGCGTGCCTCCGATCCCTCATGGGAGGAAAAATCGTGAGAACCACACTCGTCCGCCGAGGTGTGGGTGCCGTTCTGCCCCTGGCTCTGGCCGGGGCGATGAGCGTCGCGCTGCTCGCGCAGCCGGCCCAGGCGCAGCCGAACTCCCCCTCGGCCGCCACGGCATCGAACGCGTCCCAGTCGTCCCGCCCCGCCGGGTCGGCCGACCCCGCGCCGCAGGCGCAGCAGTCCCCCACCTCGGACACCGGCCACCAGGCCAAGGACCGGTTGAAGGCGTCCCAGCTCCCCCCGTTGAGCGCCGACAAGTCCCCCCTCAAGGAGGCCTACGGCGAGCACGACGCCCCGTCGAAGCAGAGCGCGGGCCAGAAGTCCTCGGCGAAGGCGGCCGCCGCGTGCGACCCGGCCGAATTCACCGGCCGCACCGGCGCCGAACTGGTCCGGCACATCA
Source organism: Streptomyces sp. NPDC026589 (assembly GCF_040638385.1). Taxonomy (NCBI): domain Bacteria; kingdom Bacillati; phylum Actinomycetota; class Actinomycetes; order Kitasatosporales; family Streptomycetaceae; genus Streptomyces; species Streptomyces sp. NPDC026589. The sequence goes on along the minus strand of NZ_JBEZYG010000007.1, from coordinate 181,337 downwards.
GGGCGTCCACCACGGACTGCGTGAACACCCTGTTCAGCCTGACCGGCAGCAACGCCCAACTGGCTTTCCGAGAAGCCCAGATGACCTCGGTGGCCTACGCGCTGCGCGACAACGCCGCCTCCTACCCGGGTGACGGGAGCACCGGCATCCCGCAGCTCGTGCTGTACCTCCGCGCCGGGTACTACGTGCAGTGGTACAACCCGGACGTCGTCGGACCGTACGGCCCCACCCTCCAGACCGCGATCCGCTCGGGCCTCGACGCGTTCTTCGCCAGCCCCCGCTCGCGCGACGTCACCGACGCCAACGGCGACACGCTCTCCGAGGCGGTCATCCTGATCGACAGCGCCCAGGAGAACGCCCGGTACATCTCCGTCGTCAAGCGGATGCTGGCCGACTACGACTCCTCCTGGAACGCGTCCTCACGGATGCTCGCCGCGCTCAACAACGTCTACACGGTGACCTTCCGGGGCCACCAGGTGCCCGCGTTCGTCAGCGCCGTCGAGTCGGACCCGAGCCTCATCGACTCGCTGCACCGCTTCGCCGCCGACCACCTCTCCCTGCTGGAGGGCGACCACGCGTACCTGACCTCCAACGCCGGACGTGAACTGGGCCGCTTCCTCCAGCACACGAGCCTGCGGAGCAAGGTCCGGCCGCTGGCCACCGCCCTGCTCCGGGACACCTCCATCACCGGCCCCACCGCCCCGCTCTGGGTGGGCATAGCGGAGATGGCCGACTACTACGACAAGGCGAACTGCGCCACGTACGGCGTCTGCGACCTCCAGGAGCGCCTCAAGCGCGAGGTCCTGCCGGTCCGCCACACCTGTAGCCCCAGCATCCGCATCCTGGCCCAGCAGATGACGTCCGCCGAGCTGAGCGCCAGCTGCACCAGCCTCATCCAGCAGGACGCCTACTTCCACCGGATCGCCAAGGACAACGGCCCGGTCGCCGACGACAACAACACCGCCATCGAGGTGATCGCCTACGACTCCAGCTCCGACTACCAGACCTACGCCGGCGCCATGTACGGGATCGACACCAACAACGGCGGCATGTACCTGGAGGGCGACCCCTCCGTCGTGGGCAACCAGCCCCGCTTCATCGCCTACGAGGCCGAGTGGCTGCGGCCGGACTTCCACATCTGGAACCTCAACCACGAGTACACCCACTACCTCGACGGCCGCTTCACGATGCACGGCGACTTCGCCGACAACATGACCACTCCCACCATCTGGTGGGTCGAGGGCTTCGCGGAGTACATCTCCTACCACTACCGCGAGGAGCCCTACACCGCGGCGATGACCGAGGCGGGCAAGGGCACCTACGCCCTGTCCACCCTCTTCAGCACCGACTACAGCCACGACACCACCCGGGTGTACCGCTGGGGCTACCTCGCCGTGCGCTACATGCTGGAGAAGCATCCCGCCGACCTGGACAAGGTGCTCGCCCACTACCGCGCCGGCGAGTGGAGCGCGGCCCGTACCTACCTCACCAACACCGTCGGAACCCGCTACGACAGCGACTGGAAGACCTGGCTGGCGGCGTGCGCCGCAGGTGACTGCGGTGGCGGCGGCCAGCCGGGCAACCAGGCCCCCACCGCCGAGTTCACCGCCGCGGTCAAGGATCTGACCGTCACGCTCACCGACCGCTCCACCGACGCCGACGGCACCATCGCCTCCCGCGCCTGGGACTTCGGCGACGGCACCACCTCCACCCAGACCAGCCCCGCCAAGACCTACAGCGCCGCCGGCAGCTACACCGTCCGGCTGACCGTGACCGACGACAAGGGCACCACGGCCTCCGCCACCCGGACGGTCACCGTGACCGGCGGCTCCACCGTCGGCGAGTGCACCGCATCCGACACGCGCGTGCTGGGCAAGAACTGCCGTCGTGGCAACCTCTCCGCCACGACCGGCAACTACGCCTACCACTACCTGAACATCCCGGCCGGCACCAAGACGCTGAAGATCACCGTCAGCGGCGGCACCGGAAACGCCGACCTCTACTACAGCAACTTCGGCTGGGCCACCACCGGCGCGCACACCAACCGCGCCACCGGACCCGGCAACTCCCACACCCTGACCATCAGCAACCCGCCGTCCGGCGCCAACTACATCAGCCTCCTCGCGGCGGCCGCCTTCAACGGCGCCACCCTCACCACCGAGTACTGACCCGCCGCTTCACCCCCTCCGGCCGGGGTCGGCGCCATCGGCGCCGGCCCCGGCTCGGCCGCGCCCCCACGACCCCGGGAGGCCCGGCCCCGCCCGGAAGGCGCCTACGCCTCGCGCGGCAACGCCCGCGCCCACGCCGCCCGGCGCGTCCCCGCCGGGTACGGCAGCGCGCCGGCCAACGCCTCGGCCCGGCCCAGCTCCCGCGCGCCCTCCGGTGCTCGTCCCAACCGCGACAACGATGTCCCCACCGCGATACGGGCCTCCACCTCGGCCAGATGCTCCCCGGCGCGCTCCGCCCGCGCGACCTCGGCACGGGCGAGCCGCAGCGCCGCGCCGGCCCGCCCCGACAGCAGCTCCGCCCAGGCCACCAGCACCGGCGCGTCGCCGGTGTGCCCGTCCAGGGCGCTCAGCGCGTCGCCCGGGCGGCGTGCGTACAGGGCCAGTTCGGCGCGGGCCGTGCGCACCTCGTGTTCCGCCTGCCGGTCCCCGAGGGCGGCGGCCACCCGTGCCGCGCGCTCCAGCAGACCGGCCGCCTCGGCGCTCTCACCCCGATGCACCCGCACCCGCGCCAGCGTCGCGAGCGTGTACGGGAGACACCAGGCGTCGTACGCCTCCGCACCGGCCACGGCCTCTTCGGCGAGGGCCCTCGCCGGCCCGGGCTCTTCGAGCAGCAGCCACAGTTCCGCCAGGTTCGTCCGCTCGAACGCGGCGGCCGTCGGATCACCGGACCGCTCCGCCAGCCCGAGCGCACGGGTCCCGATCCCGACGGCCTCGTGCAACCGGCCCGCCCGCCGCGCGTTCTCCCGCAGCGTCGACAGGACCGAACCGAGCAGCGTCGGATCGCCGTACGCCTCGGCCGGCTCCAGCGCCAGGTCGCCCGCCGCGCGCGCCTGGGCGAACCGCCCCGCGAGCCCGAGGTTCGTGGCCCGCAGGGCGAAGGCGCGGGCCACCAGCCCCTGCCCCCGCGTCCCCGGCACGTCCCGCGCCGCCGACAGGGCGTGCCCGGCGGCCTCGGCCCCCGCCGGGTAGCGCCCCTGGACACAGCGGATGAGGGAGAGGGCGAGGAAGTGGCACGCGGCCGGTTCCGGCCCGGTGTCCGCGGTCACCGGGTGGTCCCGCAGCGTCCGGCGGCCGGAAGCGGGGGCACTCGTCTTCACCAGCGTCTCGGCGAGCAGGGCCGCCGCGAGCACCGCGTCGTCATGGGCGCCGCGCCGCTCGAACTCGGCCAGCGCCAGCCGCACCGCGTCGGCCGCCTGCTCGAAGTGCCCCATGCGCCGCAGCACCCGGGCGTGCGCCAGCCGGGCGCGGGCCGCGTCCACGTCCAGCCGCGCCACCAGGTCCCGGTAGTAGCGGTCGGCGGTGTCGTTGGCGTACAGGGCGGCGGCCCGCTCGGCCGCCCTGCGCAGGTACTCGGCCGCACGCGGATCGTCGGCGCGCGCGAAGTGGGAGGCGAGCGCGTCGACGGCGTCGGGCCGCCGCCGCTGCACCGCCTGCGCGAACGCGGTGTGCAGCTGCCTGCGGCGGACCGCGGTCAGCTGCTCGTAACAGGTCATCCGGACCAGCGGATGCCGGAACGCCGCCCCCGCCTCGGACCGCCCGGCCACGACGACCTGCCGTTCCTCGACGACCGACGCGGCGATGGCCCGCTCCAGGGCGGCGGCAGCGGCGGCGCCCGACAGCGGCGGGTACAGCCCGTGTTCGGCGACGTCGAGCAGTTCGGACAGGGCGGCGTCCCCGCCGGCCACCGACAGCGCCTCGACGATCCGGCGGGTGTCCGGGTCGAGCCGCACGAGCCGCTCGGCCACCAGCTCCCGCACCCCCTCGGGAGCGCGGGCGGGGCCGGTGGTGCCGCCCTCGGCCAGGCCGCGGGCCAGCTCCAGGGCGAACAGCGGGTTGCCCAGGGAGAGTTCCCAGACCCGTCGGCCGTGTCCTGGGTCCGGGGCGTCCTCCGTGGCGTCGCGCACGACGGCCCGGCACGCGTCCTCGTCGAGCCGCCCCAGCACCTCCCGTACGGCCAGGTGCTGACGGAGGAGGGACGCCAGCACCGAGCGGCGCGCATCGCCGTCGGGGAGCTCCTCCTCGCGGTACGTCACCAGGAACCGCAGCGCCGTCCGCCGGTCCCTGGCCTTCCGGGCGAGATGGCCGAGCAGCTGGAACGAACCGGCGTCCGCGGCGTGGAGGTCGTCGAGGACCACCAGGACCGGGCGCCCGGCGGCCAGATCGCCCAGGAGCGCCGTGCTCGCCCGGAACAGCCGGTCGCGCTCCTCCTCGGGGCTGCGCCGGCCGGCGACGCCCACCCGCCCCAGCGACGGCAGGAACGAGGCCAACTCCGGGTGTTCCGCGCCGACCCGGGCCCGAGCGCCCGCGTCGTGCTCGGCCAGCCACCCGTCGAGCGCCTCCGCGAACACCCCGTACGGTGTGTGCCCCTCCGCGTCCTGGCCGCCTCCCCACAGCACGGCGGTGCCGGCGGCTGTGGCTCGCCGCGCGGCCTCGCCCACCAGCCGGGTCTTGCCCACCCCGGCCTCCCCCGTGACCAGCGTGACCAGCGGGCCGTCCGCGGCGAGCAGCCGCGCGAGCGCGGCGTCGCGGCCCCGGAGCGGCAGCGCGCCCCGGGCCGCCCGCAGCGGCGCGGGCAGCGGGGGCGCGGGCATCGGCGCCGGGGCGGCGGCCAGCGCCGCCCGGTGCAGCCGTTCGGTCTCCGGCCCGGGGCGTACGCCCAGCTCCGCGTCGAGCACTTCGCGGCACAGGTGGTACTGGTGCACGGCCCTGCGGCGCAGCCCCTGGCGCAGCCAGGCGTCGATGAGGACGCGGTGGGCCAGCTCCTCGGCCGGGCTGACCGCGAGGATCCGTTCGGCGACGGCCACGGCCTCGGAGGCGGCGCCCCGCTCCAAGTGTCGCTCGGCGAGCCGGAGCAGCAACTTCTCGCGCAGGTCCGCCAGTTGTGCGCGCCGGCCGTCGGCCCAGGCCGTGAAGCGGTCCTCCGGAAGCACCTCGCCGTCCAGCAGGTCCAGCGCGCGGGACAGCTCCTCCCGTCGGCCGGAGGCGAGGGCGGCCCGGCCCGCCGCCTCGGCGTCGTCGGCGTCGATCCGCACGGTCGCCGGGGCGAGGAGGAGGAACGCCCCGTCGGAGACGAGGTAGGAGGAGGCCGCGCGGGGCGCCAGCTCCGGCTCCAGGGCGTGCCGGGCGGCGTGCAGGGCGACGCGCAGACTGCCCGCGGCTGCCTGCGGGTCGGCGTCGGGCCAGCAGACGTCCATGGCCTGTTCGCGGTGGAGGCGGTGCCCGGGGACGACGGCGAGGAGCTTCACCAGGGCGCGGGCGCCCGGCCTCGGCCAGCGCTCGGGGAGCGCGGGACCGCTGTCACGCGTGGCGCGGAACCCGCCGAGAAGACGCAGGCGAAGCAGCGGTGCGGCGGAGGCGTCGCCTGCCGGTGGTTGCCCGTTCTCCATGAAGGCGCACTGTAATCGAACGCGCCACGGCCCCCCTGGGCGAGGCGCAGGGGGCCGTGGCAGGGGGGCCGTGGCAACGGGATCAGGAAGGCATCAGGAGAGGGTGAACGTGGTCACCTGGTGAATGCCGTTGTCCTGGACCAGGTAGCGCCCGCCGAGGTTCTCGGCGATCCGGTCCAGGCCGTAGTCGTCGCCGTTGAGGGAGAGCACCTCGTCGGTTCCGTCGCCGTCGAGGTCGGCGGCGAGGAAGTTGCGGCCGCCGGAGAGGGGGCCACTGTTGCCGACGCCGTTGGCGTAGCCGCCGGCGTTGTCGAACACGGTGTTCCCGTCCCAGGCGTGGACGCCTCCCTCGACGCCGCCGATGAGGAGCTTGCGGCCGCCGGGTCCGGTCGCGAAGCGGCCGTTGTAGGACTGCGGGATGACGAACACCGTGGCGTCGTCCTCGGCCTCGCCGCTGAAGCGGCGGTAGGAGGAGGTGCCCGCCTGGTACAGGACTCCGGCGTCGGTGAAGAACTCGCCGTGCGTCCACAGCCCGCCGGCGGTCGTGGAGTGCACCAGCTCACCGGTGCGGCCGTCGCGGATCTCCAGGTAGTTGTGGGGGCTGACGGCGTCGGTGGAGCCGACTCCGGCCTGGGAGGTGATGTCCCACATGTAGACGACCGCGTGGCCGTCCGCGTACGGGATCTCCGGGGACGCGAAGGTTCCGTTGCGGGTGAGGGCTGCGTGGATGACGCCGTCGCTCGACGCGGCCGGGGCCTTCGGCGCGAGGCTCCAGGCGACCTTGCCCGTCCGGGCGTTCAGGGCGAGGGCGGTCGCCGCGGGGTCGGCCAGGTCGAGCGAGCCCGCCTTGGAGTACGAGGTGTGGACCCGGCCGTCGGCGATGGACGGGTCGGAGAACACGACGGGCCCCAGGTCCTCGGGAGCCTTGTAGGACCACAGCCGGCGGCCGTCGCCGCGGTAGGCGTCCAGCGTGTCCGTGGGTACGAGGATGTCCAGCTCGCCGTCGCCGTCGAGGTCGGCGAGCCGGGCCGAGTGGACGAACCGGCCGCCGCCGTCGATGGTGGCGAGCGTCTTCCCGGTCCTGCCGTTCAGGACGACGACCGCCGAGTCGGCGGCGACGACGATCTCGGGCCTGCCGTCGCCGTCGACGTCCCCGGTCTCGATGCCGTGCACCGCGCCGGGCACGGTGGCCCGCCACAGCTCCTCGGGCTTTCCGGTGGTGAGCGACGGGCCGGAGTAGGCCCACACGCCGTTCGACGAACCGCCCATGACCACGTCGGACAGACCGTCCTTGTTCAGGTCGGCGGCCTTCGCGTAGGAGAGGTCGCCCCGCAGCGGCGTCTGCTTCTCCTGTTTGCCGTTGCCCAGCCTGTACGTGCGGATGTTCTGGCTCTGGTCGACGATCCGCACGTGCGCGCCCCGGGCGTCGTCGAAGACGTCCTGGTACATCGGCGCGGCGGCGACGCCCTTCTCCTGCCAGGCGATCTCGCCCTTGCGGGAGAACACGGTCAGCGAGGCGAGGCGGCCGCCGCTGACGTTCTGCGCCCCGTGGGCGTGACGGTCGTCCTGGCCCGTGGTGACGAGCTTGCCGCCCGCCATGTGCAGACGCCAGACGCTCGCCCCGTCGGAGGAGTTGCCGGGGTCGCGCTTGACCGTGTTCGACCACAGCACCTTGCTCGGGTCGTTGCCGTCGAGCACCCGGACGGTGGCCGCGTTGACGTACAGGTTGTTGTCCAGGGAGGACTCGGCCACCGCGTACTCGTCGCCCTCCTTGCCCGTCAGCTCGCCGACGGTCAGTGCGGTGGGCACCACGTTGATCCGGTTGTCCAGGGTGGCGCGCCGTCCGGTCCTCAGGTCGTACGCCGCGATCTCGTAGCGCACCCCGTCGGTGGCGTCGGACTGCTCGACGGCGACGATCCGCTCGCGGTCGGCGTCCACCCGCAGCTGACGGCTGTAGAGCATGCTGTCGGTCCCCCAGGCGACGGAGCCGTCCGACGTGTCGAGGACGAGGGTGCGGCCCCGGCCGTCGGCGTCGTCGGTCCCGGCCAGATCCCAGGAGACGGCGACCTTGCCCTTGCCGAGGCTCTGGAGGTCGCCCCAGTTGGCGTATGCGGTCGTCCCGGTGTCGTACGTCCAGGTCGTCGACGGGGTCAGCGCGCCGACCGCGTACGAGAACCGGGTCCCGGTCAGCCTCGTGGTGTCGGCGGCCGGGGAGTTCATGTTCATGCGCGGTGCGTCGGCCACGAGCAGGGTGGAGTCGACGATCTTGACCATGGAGGCGTAGTCGTACAGCTTCGACCACAGGGTTCTGCCGGTGGCGCCGTCGAGCACCGTCACGAACGTGCCGTTGGGCAGCTTCGATCCGGGCGAGGTGAACGGCCGGTAGGGCGTGATGCCGACACTCGCGGAGAAGGCCAGGTCCTCGACGCCGTCGCCGGTCAGGTCGCCGGCGGAGAAGCCCGAGTCGGAGGTGGGGGCGAAGGGCGAGACGGCGTTGTAGCCCATCAGGATGCGGGCCGGGAACGGCTCGGTCTGCCAGGGCCGCTGCGGTGTGACCTTCCAGTCCGCGTACAGGGACGTGTTGGTGCGCTCCCACACCGCGCTGCCGTCGGCGGCGTGGCGCTGCACGTTGCCGAGGCTGTGGACGGTGAGGTAGTCGCCCTTCCTGCCGACGGGCACGGTCGCGCCCATGCCGCGTACGCCTTCCAGCGTGGACGCGCCGGTGAAAGTGACGGGTGCGGGCGCGTCGGCGGCCGTGCCGTCCGGGGCGGCGGCGCCTCCGGCCGTTCCGTCGGTCGAGCCGCGGTGCGTCGCGGGCGCGTCCTCGGCCTCGGGGCTGACCCGGGCCGCGTCGGCGTCGCCGTACGGGTCGAGAGTGGCGCGGGCGGCCAGGGTCTTCGCCTCGGCGCTGGTCAGCTTCATCGCCGAGCCGGTCCCGTCGGCGGCCAGGGCGCCGGGGGCGGCGCCGACGCACAGCCCGGCCGTGACCAGGGCGGCGGCGAGGCGGAGGCCCCGCCGGGTATGGATGGCGCTCATCGCTTGGCTCCCTGGGTGAAGCGGATGGCCGAACCGTCGGTGACGACCGGCTGGTCGAAGGAGTACGGGAGGGCGTCGGTGCCGGCCTGGTTCTGGATGCCGACGGTGGCGCCCGCGCCCCGGTCCGCGACCGACTTGTACTGGAGGGTCACGGCGCCGGTGGCCTCGTCGAAGACGACCTCGAAGGTGGCGCGGCCGGGGGTGCCGGTCGCGTAGGCGGCGTTGTTCCAGACGATGGCGAACAGGCGCGACCCCTTGGCGCCGGTGGTGGTGGTCTGCACCGACGACTTCCTGTCGAGCGTCAGGTCGTCCCACAGCGCGGCGACGAACCCGTTGGGGTTGTTCACCGTGGGCAGCGCGGTGTTGGCGTAGTCGCCGACGCGCGGCGCCAGGAAGTTCACCATGCCGTTGGTGGTGACCGAAGCGGTGGAGTACGAGACCCCGTAGTGCTTCACGGCGAAGGGCAGCGAGATCGTCGTGGCGTCCTCGTCACCGCTCAGGGCGACCTTCTTGGAGCCGGCGATCCAGGAGTACGTTCCCGGGGCGCAGCTGTTGCCGGAGGCGTCGGTGCGGGCCGGGACCTGGACGTTCTTGGTGAGGTCGGCGGCGGCGACGGTGGCGGAGCCGGTGTAGGCGCCGTTGCACAGCGTCGGCTCGGCGGGCTTCACCGTCAGGCCGTAGGTGCCTTCGGCGACCTTCGGCAGGGTGTATTTGCCCTTGGCGTTCGTGGTGACGGCGGGGACGGGAGCGCCCGTCATGCCGACGGTCGCGCCGGCGAGGGGCTTGCCGGTGACGTCGAGGACGGTGCCCGTGACCTGGTGCGAGGCGACCGCGGAGAGCGGGATGTCACGGGTCAGGTCCTGGTCGCCGACCACCTCGACGGCGTTGGCCGAACCGGCCGCGTAGCCGTAGGCGGTGAAGGTGAAGTCGTAGGCGCCCGGGGTCAGTGACAGGCGGTACGTGCCGTCGGGGCCGGTGATGACGTTACGGGTGCCGGTGGTGGCGCTGTCGGCGTGGACGGTGACGCCGGACAGTGCGGCGCCGGTGGCCCGGTCGGTGACCTTGCCGCTGACGGTGCCCGCGGTGTGCGGGGCCTTGTCGACCGAGGCGAGGATGTCGAGCCTGCCCTCGCCCCAGACGTTGTTCATGCCCGCGGTGCCGCCGCAGTGGGTGTCGTCGACGTCTAGGGCGCCCTCGTCCAGGAGCGCCCGGGTCTCGTCGATCCTGCCGATCAGCGACGGAGCGGCCGACCACAGCAGGGCCACCGCACCGGCGACGTGCGGCGTCGCCATCGACGTACCGTTGGACACCTTGTACGTCGAACCCGGCCAGGTGGAACGGATGTCGACGCCCGGGGCCGAGATGTTCGGCTTCGTCGAGCCGTCGATCAGTGAGGGGCCGAAGCCGGAGAAGGACGCGATCGCGCCGGTGGAGTCGTACGCGCCGACGCCGTAGGCGGGCGCCTGCGCGCCGGGGGCGTGCGCGGTGGAGCAGGTGGTGCCGTCACCGTCGTTGCCGGCCGCGAAGGCCTCGAAGATGCCCGCGGACTTCCAGGCCACGACGATGTCCTGGTAGAACGTCGTGTTGCCGCCGCCCCAGGAGTTGTTGACGATGTTCGGGGCCAGGTCGGGGCGGGGGTTCTCACCGTCGCGGTCGGTCGGGGCGAGGATCCACTGACCGGCCTTGAGCAGGAACTCGTCCGAGCACTGGTTCGACTCGCAGCCCTTGGCGGCGATCCAGCGGGCGTTCGGGGCGACGCCGACACCGTTCGCGCCGACCATGGTGCCCATGGTGTGGGTGCCGTGGCCGTTGTTGTCGCAGGGGACACCGCTCGTGCCGCACCGGCCGCTCGGGTCGTACCAGTTGTAGTCGTGGGTGAAGGTGCCGTCGCCGTTGGCGCCGCGGTAGCCGCCGACGAGGTCCGGGTGGTCGTACTGGACGCCCGAGTCGATGTTGGCGATGACGATGCCCTCGCCGCGCTCGTCGTACTGCTTCCAGACCTGGTCGGCCTTGATGTCGGCGACGCCCCACTCGGGTGCGCCGGTCTCGTCGGTGCCCGCGTCGCTGCCGTCCGTGGCGCCGCCGGCCGCGTTGACGCCGTCCGCGTTCGGCCGGGAGGAGGCGGCCTTTGCCCCGGCCGTCTCGACGTCGTCGAGCTTGTAATGCCGCTCCTTGACGATGCGGGAGACGTCCGAGCGCTTCGCGAGCTCGCCGATGAGCTGCTGGTCACCGGTGACCCGGATGGTGTTCGCGATCCAGAAGCCCTGGTGGCCGGCCTTCTTCCGGTCGAGGAAGGCCTTGAGCGGGGCCTGGGCGTCCGCGGCCTTCGCCCGCAGCTCCTCGAACGCGGCGTTGGCCTTGGCCGCGTGCGTCTTCTGCTTCCGGGCGGCGGACAGGTCGGCCCGGTCCTTCAGGACGACGTAGAAGGGCTCCTCGCCGCTCTCGGATACGGCCGCGGTGAGCGCGGGTTCGACTTTCGCGGACGCCACCGGGGGGACGGTGTCCGCCGCGGCGGCGACGGGTGGTGTCGCGGTCAGCAGGGCGGTGGCGGTGAAGGCGGTCGCCACCCAGCCGGCGCTTCTGCGCCAGGGCGGTCGGGGCAGGTGCATCGGGGTGCTCCTCCAGGGACGGTACGGGGGAGTCCGGACGCTAGACAGGGGCCGTTACTCGGGCATTACAGCGCTCGGCCCGGCGGTGTTCCGCGGGCCCCGGGGTGTTCCGCGGGACCTCGCGAGGCGGGCGGTCGTCGGCCCAACGGCGTTGTCAGTGCCTCCCCATAGAGTCGAAGCATCACTCGGGGGAGCACCGGGGAGCACCGGACGAAGGAGCAGAACCATGTCCGCCAACAGGATCCAGCACAAGGTGAATCACGTCGCTCTGGTCGTGGACGCCTCGGGTTCCATGAAACAGCACCAGGGTCAGCTCATCCGCGTCGTGGACGAGTTCGTGGCGGGCCTGAAGGCCGAGTCGGACACCCTCGGCCATGAGACGCGGATCAGTCTCTACTCCTTCGACCACCGGGTGGAGAACCTGGTCTGGGACATGGACGTGAAGCATCTCCCGTCCATGCGGGGGTTGTACAAGGTCAACAACGGCGCCACCGCCCTCATCGAGGCCTCGCTGAAGTCCCTGGACGACCTGGGGCACATCTGGGAGGAGTACGGCGAGCACAGCTTCCTCCAGATCGTGGTGACGGACGGCGAGGAGAACGCCTCCGGCGGCGACCGTCGGCACGACGGCGACATGACCATCCTCGGCCCCTGGCTCGACCGGATCACCGCCAAGATGAACGGGCTCCCGGGGCACTGGACCTCCGCGATCCTCGTCCCGAACTCCCTGGCGAAGCGCACCGCCCAGAACTACGGCTTCCCGGCCGGCAACATCGCCATCTGGGACGCGGACTCCCAGAAAGGCGTCGAGGACGCGATCGGCACCGTGCGCGCCGCCGCCACCAGCTTCCTGCGCGGTCGTGAGCAGGGCGTGCGCGGCACGAAGAACCTGTTCGCCGTCGGCCAGGACATATCGGTCGACGACGTGCGGGCCAACCTCGAACCGGTCGCGGCCGACAAGTACCGGCTGCTGAAGGTCGACAAGGAGACGGAGATCCGCGCCTTCGTCGACTCGCATCCGGGTGTCACCTACGAACGCGGCTCCTGCTACTACCAGTTGGGCACCCGAGTCCAGGTGCAGCCCGACAAGGAGGTCATCGTGGTCGAGAAGGACACCGACCGCGCCTACACGGGGGAGGCTGCGCGCAACCTCCTGTTCGGTGCCGGAGTCCGGGGGACCGTCTCGGTGAAGGCCGGCAACAACCCCAAGTTGGAGGTCTATGTGCAGAGCCGTTCGGTGAACAGGAAACTCAAGGCCGATACGCGCCTGCTCATCATGGTCTGATCATGCTCGGGCCGGTGCCGAGGTGTCCGTCGCCACCGATACGGCGAGCAGGCCCAACGCCGCGCCCATGAGGTAGCGCTGGGCGCGGAGCCAGGTGGGGCGGCGGGCGAGGAAGACGGCGATGGCTCCCGCCGCCAGGACGATGCCCAGATTGACGGTGAGGGCCACCACGATCTGGACGGAGCCCAGCAGAAGGCCCTGGAGCAGGACGTTTCCCGCCTCCAGGCTGATGAACTGCGGGATGAGGGAGAGGTACATGATGGCGATCTTCGGGTTGAGCAGATTCGTCATCATGCCCATGGTGAACAGCTTGCGCGGGGAGTCGTGCGGCAGTTCCTCGGGGGCGAAGACGGACACGCCCCCGGGCCTCAGGGCGTTCCAGGCCAGATAGGCCAGGTAGGCGGCGCCGGCCAGCTTCACGGCCACGTACAGCTCGGGCACCGCGAGGAAGACCACCGAAAGACCGAGATTCGTGGCCAGAAGGTAGACCAGGAAGCCCACGGCCACACCGCTCAGGGAGACCACCCCCGCGCGTCGCCCCTGCGTGATGCTCCGGGAGACGAGATAGATCATGTTGGGGCCCGGGGTGAGCACCATGCCCAGGGCGACCATCGCGACCCCCAGCACCCCGCTCAGCTCAACCATGGTTGCCCGCCGCTCTGTTCGTGGGGCGCCGGTCGGGTCCGGCGCCCTGTGCACCGGCCCCCCGCGACCGGTGCAATCGGAGTCTAGGGTCGCCGTTCTGCTCGGTTCAATAGGCGCCATTGCACTCGGTGCAATGCCATGCTTGACTGCCGCTCGCCAGGGATTCGATGCCGAACGCTCACCAGGGAGGCGAAGCCCGTGAAGGACTTCCGGTCCGTCGCCGACGCGGTGGCGGAGGAGATCGCGGCGGGGCGGCTCAAGGGCGGGGAACGACTGCCTCCGCAGCGGGAGTTCGCCCGGCTCCATGCCATCGCCGACTCCACCGCCGCCCGCGTCTACCAGGAGCTGGCCCGCCGGGGCCTCACTGTCGGCCAGGTCGGACGCGGCACGTTCGTCACGGAGGCACCCGGCGCTCCCGCTCCCGCCCCGGCGCTCTCCGAGCCCGCCGAGAGCCGGGTCGACCTGGAGCTCAACCACCCCGTCGTCCCCGAACAGGCCGGGCTGCTCGCCGCCGGCCTGGAGAAGCTGGTGCGCGCCGACCGCCTGGAGTCGTTCCTCCGCCCGGTCGGGCCCGCCGGTACGCCCGCCGCCCGCGAGGCCGCCGCCGATCTCCTCGCGCGCGGGCGGTGGCGGCCCGGCCCGGAGCGGATCCTGTTCGCGGGCAACGGCCGCCAGGCCGTCTCCGCCGCCGTCGCCGCGCTGACCCGGCCGGGCGCCCGGCTGGGCGTCGAGGAGTTCACCTATCCGGTGCTGAAGGCCATCGCCGCCCGGCTCGGTGTCGTCCTCGTGCCCCTGGCCATGGACGGGGACGGGCTGATCCCGGAGGCGGTGGAGGAGGCGCACCGCGCGGATCCGCTGCACGCCGTCTACGTACAGCCGGTCCTCCACAACCCGCTCTCCCTCACCATGCCCGAGCGGCGGCTCGACCACCTGGCGGAGGTGTTGCTGACCTCGGGGATCCACGCGATCGAGGACGCCGTCTGGGCCTTCCTCCGGGACGACGTGGCGCCCCTCGCCGCGCGGGCCCCCGAGCGGACCGTCCTCGTCGACAGCCTCTCCAAACGCCTGTCCCCGGGGCTGTCCCTCGGATTCGCCGTGGCCCCCGCCGCGACGGCGGGCAGGGTCGCGGGGGCCCTGCGCTCCGGAGGCTGGACACCCATGCGGTTCCCCCTGGAGGCGATGGCGCGCTGGCAGACGGACGGCGCCGTCGACATCCTCGTACGGGCCAAGCGGCGCGAGGCGGGGGCCCGTCAGGAGATCGCCCACCGGCACCTCGGCGACTTCCGCACCCGCAGCGACCCCTCCTCGTACTACCGCTGGTGGGAGCTGCCCAGCCCCTGGCGCGCCGACACCTTCGTCGCCGCCGCGGCGCGGCACGGCATCGCGGTGACCCCGGCCGCGGCGTTTACCGCGGGCCGCCCCCGGGGCCCGCAGGCGGTCCGCCTCGGCCTGGCGTCCCCCACCCGGGAAACCCTCGCCCGGTCCCTCGCGACCCTCGCCGACCTCGCCCGGTCCGCGCCGGAAGACTTCGCGGGGGAGTGAGGGAGTGCCCTTTCAGTCCGCTGACGTGGCGCCGGCGGCGGCTGCCGAGGTCAGAAGGGGTGCGGGTGCCGACTGCGGGCGTTGACCTCGGCGAGCTGCGCGCTCAGGAACTCGGCCCGGCTGAGCAGTCGTAGGTGGGCCGGATCGGCTTCCCACGCCCGGCCCCCGCCGAGCGGCCGGAGCAGCACGTACGGGTTGCTCCGGCCCGTCACCAGCCCGACCCGGCCGCTCCCGCTGTCGTGGACGGCCGCCCCGATCCCGGGGACACCGTCCTCGGTCACCGGGCCAGCCCGTTGGTGATCGCCGTCGCGAGGGCGTGGGCCACGGGCGCGGAGCACACGCCGAGGTGGACGAGGGCGTAGCGGACCTCACCGGACCGCTCTGTTGCCGGCTGCGCGGGGTCGTCGGTGTTCTCGCCGCCGTACGGGGAGAGCGTGCCGTCTTCGCGGAGGGCATCGGCCCACGGGGTACGGACGTCCATCGCGGGAAGCTGGATACCGGCCCGGGCCAGGGCGGTGGCAAGGGCATCGCGTGCGTCCAGGGCTTCTTGGACCTTGGCCGCGCCAGGGAGTCCGCCGGGCGGAACCGGGACGTGGACGGTGGTGGCGGCGGGGGTGACGGAGGTGTGCTGGGGCGTCCGGTGGGGGAGGGGCGGCTTGGAGGACATGTGGGGGTCTCTTCTTTCGGCTGGTTGTCGCGCGGAACCTGCGCCCCGGCCGCAGGTCGTGAACTACCGTGCGTGAGGGACTCGTTACGAGAATGTCCTGGTCAGGGGCGGAGTCCTGCCGAAGCCGGGGGAGCTTCCCCGGGCGGATCCGCAAGTTCCACACGTTCCACGTTTCACGGAGGGCGCGATGCCGACGAGGCGAGCGGTCACGGGCCGCAGCAGGGAACCACGAGCACGGTTCGCGGAGGAGTTACGCCTCCTGCGCACGGCACGCGGCCACAGCCTGCGGCAACTGGGCGACCGGCTGGGCTGGGACTGGTCGCTGTTCGGCAAGATGGAGAAGGGCGAGACGGTCGGCGGCCCGGAGGTCGTCCAGGCGCTGGACACGCACTACGGGACGCCTGGGCTGCTGCTGGCGCTGTGGGAGTTGGCCGTCAGTGACAAGACCCAGTTCAAGGAGCGCTACCGGCGGTACATGGCGCTGGAGGCCGAGGCCGTGAGCATGTGGCACTTCGCGGTGAGCGTGCTGCCGGGGTTGTTGCAGACGCAGGGGTACGCGCGGGAGGTCTTGGCGTCGGGTGGGCTCAGGGGCGAGGCGCTGGAACAGCAGGTCGAGGCTCGGATGGGTCGGCGGGAACTGCTCGCTGGTGAGGACGTGCCGCAGTTCCGGACCATCCTGTCCGAGGCAGTGTTGCGGACCCCACTGCGAGACCGGAGGGAGTGGGAGGCGCAGCTGGAGTATCTGCTGGAGGTCGGAGAGCGGGAGGACGTGACACTGCAGGTGGCACCGTTCAGAGCGGGTCTGCATGGCCTTACTAACGCCGATGTCATGTTCCTCCGCCTGCCCGATGGGCGTACCGTGGCGTATGCCGAGAACGGGTACAGGGGCGAACTCATCGAGGAATCTGTACCGGTTGAGCGGCTGCAACGTGCGTACGATTCGGTGCGCGACCTGGCTCTTTCACCAGCCGAGTCGCGGAAGTTCATTCTGCGCATCCTGGAGGAAGCACGTGCGAGCCCGTGATCTGAACGCAGCCACTTGGCGGAAGAGCAGCTACAGCAACCAGGACGGCGGCCAATGCCTTGAGGTTGCAGACGGCTTCGCCCCGGTTGTTCCGGTTCGCGACAGCAAGAACCCGCACGGCCCGGTGCTCGCGTTCGCGGCCAACGGCTGGACCTCGTTCGTGTCCGCTGTGAAGGACGGCGAGCTGAGCGCCTGATCCCGATCTTGTACGAGATGGCCCTCCCTGACACGCTCAGCGAGGGCCATCGGCGTCATCGGGGTGCCGGCAACGAGCGGCGAACCAGGTGACAAGCGGCGATGCCGGACGCGGCTCGCGGGGCGCGCTCACGGTCCGAGAGCCGCGCTCCGGGGCCGTTCCCGCACTTCTCAAGGTGCCCGGTCCCCCCGATCCGAGGTCTCCTCCAGAAGCTCGTCGAGGTCCTTCAGCCGGTCCAGGCCCTTGACCGCCCTCGCCATGCGGTGGTTGGCGCTCAGGGCGGTCCGGTGGCGGTGCAGGAAGGCCCAGTAGCCCGCCGTGTACGGGCAGGCGTGTTCGCCGGTCCGGTCGGTGGGGCGGTAGGCGCAGGGGGTGCACAGGTCGCTCATCCTGTTGATGTAGGCGCCGCCGGAGGTGTACGGCTTGGTCGTCATCCGGCCGCCGTCCGCGTACTGCGACATGCCGACCACGTTGGGGAGCATCACCCAGTCATAGCCGTCCACGAAGCAGCGGTGGAACCAGTCGGTCACGGCAGCCGGGTCCCAGCCGTCCTGCAGAGCGCGGCTGCCCAGCACCATCAGGCGCGGGATGTGATGGGTCCAGCCGGTGTCCCGGACCTGGGCCAGCACGGTGGACAGGCAGTTCGCGGTGACCGCCTCCGCGTCCAGGTCGAGGAACCAGTCGGGCAGCGGGGCGGTGTGGCGGAGTGCGTTGCGGCCCCGGTAGTCCTCGCCGAAGTACCAGTAGAGCTGCCATACGTACTCCCGCCAGCCGGCGATCTGGCGCACGAAACCCTCGACGCTGTTGAGCGGGGCCTCGCCCGCGCGCCAGGCCTTCTCGGCACGCTCGACGCATTCGGCAGGGTCCAGAAGTCCCAGGTTGAGGGGGGCCGACAACAGACTGTGGCTCATCACGGGGTCGCCCGCGAGCATCGCGTCCTCGTAGCGGCCGAAGTCGCCGAGGCGGTGCGCGACGAAGCGCCGGAGCGCGGCCAGCGCCTCCCGCCGGGTGACGGGGAAGCGGCGGGGGCCGTCGCGGCCGACGAACGAGACCTCCCCGTCCCGTTCCCAGCGGTCGAGGTCGTGGCGGACCTCGTCGTCGATCTCGTCCTCGGCCGGGCTGTACGGAGCGGGCTCTTCCAGGGTCGGACGACCTCGGGGCGGCGGCTCGCGGTTGTCGTGGTCGAGGTTCCACGTTCCCCCGGCGGGCTCGTCGCCGTCCATGAGCAGCTCGTGGCGCCGGCGGACCCACCGGTAGAAGCCCTCCATCCGCAGGCGGTCGCCCGTGTGCTCGTGCGCCCACGCTCCGAACTCCGTATGCGGCAGCAGGAAGCCCCGGGCCGGGAGGATGGCGACCTCCTCCCGGGCGGTCACGAAGTCCAGCGCCGCGCGGGAGGTCGGGTGGCAGACCGTCAGGCGCCCCCCGCGCCCCCCGCGCCCGCCGAACCCCGCCTCCGCCAGCCCGTCCGCGTACGTCTCGGACCGTACGTAACGGACGCGGTCGCCCAGTTCGGCCGCCCGGTGCCGCATCGCGGAGAGGACGAGGTGGGCCTTGGCCCGGTGGAAGCGGCGTCGGCGCAGCACGGATCGGGCCTCGATCATCAGGACGGGGGCGTGTGCGTCCGGTCCGCCGTGGCGGGGGTCCAGGAAGTGGGGGCCGAGCTGGTCCCCGAAGAGCCAGTGGGTGCGTGGTGCCATGAGGTGCGCCTGTCCTGCCGTCGGGTACCGCTCCGGCCAGGCTAAGGACGGCAGGGAAGGCCCTCGTGACACCACGCCGGGCCCTGGTGGAGGTCGTCGAGCCGCCGTCCGCCGGGCGGTGCATGGCACTACCGTGACGAGGGCGCCGCCGTCATCCGCCGCAGCCCCGTGTACTGGAGCGCGGAGTAGACCGCCACGATCACGGCGCCGATCAGCAGGAACACCACCCCGAAGCCGTTGAGCGGCACGAAGTCGGCGAAGGCCGTCACCACGCAGCCGACCGCGCACAGGGAGTTCACGGCGACGACGGTCCTGGCCAGGGCGGGCGGGATCACCGGATAGCCGGCGATCAGTGCGAGTGAGGCCGCCCCGCCGATCTGGAAGATCCCGAACGCCACGGCGAAGGCCACCGGCATTCCGGTCGCGGAGCCGAGCGGCACGGCGGCCGCGACCAGTACGACGCCCATCACGGCAGTGCTCACACTGTCGACGCGCAGCACCAGACGGAGGAACCGGGCGGCGTCCCGTGCGGGAGCCACCGTCGCGGAAGGGGTGAGGGTGTGCGTCATCTCGGATCTCCTTAGGCCGGTGGGGTCGGTGACACCGTGCCACGCACAGGGGCCCACACTCCATGACCTCCCAGGTCATGGAGGCGTGGACGGCGGACCACGGATACGGTGAGGTCATGGAGACCGAAGAACCGCCCCGGGTAGGCCTGTTGCTCCGGGAGTGGCGCCGCCGCCGCAAGCTCAGCCAGCTCGAACTGGCGCTGCTGGCGGACTCCTCCACCCGGCACCTCTCCTGCGTGGAGACCGGCCGTGCCCGGCCGAGCCGGGCGATGGTCCTCCGGCTCGCCGAGCACCTCGACGTTCCGCTGCGGGACCGCAACGGCCTGCTGCTGGCGGCTGGTTACGCCCCCGCGTACCGGGAGTCACCGCTCGACAGCGAGCGGATGACCATGGTCCGCTCCGCGGTCAGGGCGATGCTGGCCGGCCACGAGCCGTACCCGGCCGCGGCGATCGACCGGATCTGGAACATCGTCGACCGCAACGACGCGATGTCCCTCCTGCTCGGCACCGTGCCGCCGCACCTGACGGAGTCCGGCGGCAATGTGATGCGGCTGATCCTCCACCCGGAGGGCCTCGCCTCCCAGTGCCTCAACTTCGCCCAGGTCCGTGCCCACGCACTCGGCCGGCTGCGGCACCAGGCCGACACCACCGGTCACCGCGATCTGCGGGAGCTGTACGAGGAGGTGTCCGCCTACCCGGCCCCGCCGGACCTCGATGCCGACCCCGGGCCGGTGGACCCGACGGGCATCGTCGTCCCCTTGCGTATCCGCACGCCGCTCGGCGACATGGCGTTCTTCAGCACCATCGCCACCTTCGGCGCCCCGGCGGACGTGACCCTCTCGGAACTCGCGGTGGAGTCGTTCTTCCCGATGGACGAGCAGACGGACACCTTGCTGCGCGCCCTGGCGGCCATGGGCCCCGAGGGTCAGTGACGCCGCTGTCCTGAGCGTGACCCCCCGGCCGAGCGCGGCCCTCCGTGGGGGTGGGCCCGGAAGGCGCGCCCGTCGGTCTTCATCTGCTGTGCCCGCAGCCGGGCGGCCTGCTCGATCAGCAACCCGTCCGCGTTCTCGGTGGGCCCGCGACGCCCGCGCCGGACCAGTACCACCGCACACCACACGGCCGCCCCGCCCAGTCCTGCCATCAGCACGACGAATGTCCCCATGGAATCCCGTTCCCATCCGCTTCGGTCCAGCCGGTGAGCGGGATTCTTCCTGCCTCATGTCGTCGCCACAAGGTCACCTCCAGTTTGACTTGATACCCCAGGGGGGTATCTTGGGTGGTGAGTGGTCGCGACCCGGCGACCTTGACGAGGGAGTGGGCCATGCATACCGGTCTCAAGATCACGGCCTTCGCCGCAGCGGTCGCGGCGACCTTCGGGTCGGCGTACGCCGTGGGCGGGGCCATGGATCCCGCTGTCGCCGAGAAGGCGCCGTCCCACCAGGGCGGTCACGGCGCGAAGGAGGTCGCGGAGAAGGGGGCGGCGGAGACGAGCGTGGACGAGGCCCCGGAGCTTCCGGGCGGCCTGCAGATCTCCCAAGGGGGCTACACCCTCGATCTCAGCACCCCGCGCGTGGAGGCGGGCGAGCCCGCCGAGCTGCGCTTCGCCGTCGTGGACGAGGACTCCTCCCGCAAGGTGACGGCGTTCCGCCGCGAGCACGGCAAGGAGCTGCACCTGATCGTGGCGTCGAGCGACCTCACGACCTACCGGCACCTGCACCCCGAGCGGGCCGCCGACGGCACCTGGTCCACCCCCGTCGAGCTCCCCGAGGCCGGCGGCTACCGCGTCTTCGCCGACTTCACCCCGGACGTGAAGAACGCCGAGGGCGTCACCCTGGGCGCCGACCTCGCCGTGTCGGGCGACGCGAGCCCCGAGGCGCTGCCGAAGGCGGAACGGACGGTGACCGTCGACGGGTACGAGGTGACGCTCGACGGGGCGCTGCGCCCCGGTGCGGGCAGCGAGCTGAAGCTGGAGGTCGAGAAGGGCGGCAAGCCGGTCACCGATCTCCAGCCCTACCTCGGCGCGTACGGCCACCTCGTCGCGCTGCGCGCCGGGGACCTGGCCTACCTCCACGTGCACCCGAACGGCGAACCGGGCGACGGGCGGACGAAGCCGGGGCCGGAGGTCTCCTTCACCGCGACCGCCCCGAGCAAGGGGGCCTACCGTCTCTTCCTCGACTTCCGGCACGAGGGGAAGGTCCGTACGGCCGCCTTCACCGTGCACGCCGGGGGCGCCGCGGCAGGGGAGCCCGTGCCGGAGAACGAGGAATCCGCCGAGCACGGACACTGAGCGTGGCCTGTCCGTCCCGGGCGGGTCCATAACGATCAGCACACGGGCGGAGCGCGTCCCGCCGGGCGGGCGGAGGGGGTCCGCCGGCGGTCCCGGTGAGCAACAGCCTTGTCCCCGGGGCCAGTCCACGGATCCGCCCTGCCTCGGGGCATCGTGCCGAGGAGGGGTGTGAGGCCCGACGCCTCCCTGTGCCCGGCGGCGCGGGAGGGGGCCGGTTGAGGCGTCGACCTCTCTGGCTTAGGCTTGCCTAACCTTCACTCGCTCGGCCAACCTGAGGACCCTCCATGCTCGGCTTCACCCGCGTGCGCCGCCACACTCTCGCCGCGACGGCCACCACCGTCGCCCTCGCCGTCGCCCTGGTCGGCTGCTCCTCGGACGGCGACGGCGACAAGGACGGGGCGAAGGACTCGGCGAAGGGCGGCGGCGCCTTCCCCGTCTCGATCAAGAGCTCGCTCGGGACCGCGAAGATCGAGGAGAAGCCCGAGCGCATCGTCACCCTCGGCCAGGGCTCCGCCGAGACCGCGATAGCCCTCGGCCAGACCCCGGTCGGCATCGAGAGCTACCCCTGGGGCAGCGACAAGAGCGGCTACCTCCCCTGGATCAACGAGGCCGTCAAGAAGTCCGGCGACAAGCTGCCCAAGCAGTTCACGGGCGGTGAGGAGATCGACTTCGAGGCGATCACCGAGCTGGAGCCGGACGTCATCCTCGCCCCCTGGTCGGGCATCACGCAGAAGCAGTACGACGTCCTCAAGGACATCGCCCCCACGGTCGCCTACCCCGACCAGGCGTGGAGCACCGACTGGGACCAGCAGATCGACATCATCGGCAAGGCGCTCGGCCGGACCGAGGACACGAACGGTCTCAAGACGAAGATCGAGAAGCAGCTCGCCGACGCCGCGGCCACCCGGCCGAACTACAAGGACGTCACCTTCTCCTACATCTACAACTCCGGCCCCGGCACCCTCGGCGTCTTCAAGCCCGAGGAGCAGCGCGTCAAGATGGTCACCTCGCTCGGCCTGAAGGTCGACCCGGTCGTCAACGGCTTCAAGGAGACCCCCGGCACCGACTCGGCCCTCATCGGCCTGGAGAACGCCGAGAAGCTCAAGGCCAGCGACCTCGTCTTCACGTTCTACACGGACGAGAAGAACCGCAAGGAGATCGAGGGCCAGAAGCTCTACGGCGCGATCCCCGCGATCAAGAAGGGCGCCGTCGTCGCGAGCGACGACAACTCCTTCGTCACCGCATCCTCGATCATCAATCCGCTGACCGTGCCCTGGACGATCGAGCGCTACCTGCCGATCATCGACAAGGCCGTCAAGACCGCCGGCAAGTAATCCCGGACCGGCATCCGGACCGCCGAGCCCACGAGGCGGACCGGTATCCGAACCGCCGAGCCCACAAGGCACACTCCACTCCCATGGCAACCACCACGGTCGCACCGCCGAGCGGCGCCGGTACCTCCCGTACCGGTGCCGCTCGGCTGGCGTTCCTCCTGCTCCTCGGCCTGGCCGCGCTGGCCCTAGCGCTCTGCGCGAGCGTCATGTTCGGCAGTCGCAGCACCTCGCTCGGTGATGTCGTCGACGTCCTCGGAGGCACCGCCGACCCCAACATCACCGTCATCATCGAGAGCCGCTACCCGCGCACCGTCCTCGGCGTCCTCGCCGGACTCTGCCTCGCGGTCGCGGGCACCCTCATGCAGGGCGTCTCGCGCAATCCCCTGGCCGAACCGGGCCTCCTCGGCATCAACGCCGGCGCGTCCGCGAGCATCGTCGCCGCGACCGCCTGGCTCGGGGCCTCCGGCGCCACCGACACCATGTGGTGGGCGCTGCCCGGAGCGCTGGTCGCCGGCGTCCTCGTCCATGTCATCGGCTCCGCCGGTACGGGGACGAGCGTGGTGCGCCTGGTGCTCGCCGGAGCCGTGCTCACCGCCGTGCTGATGGCGTTCATCCAGGCGGTGACCCTCAGCAAACCGCAGGTCTTCGACAGCTACCGCTACTGGGTCGTGGGAGCGCTCGGCGGCAGGGACTTCGACGTCTTCTGGTCCGTCCTGCC
The DNA here is from genome assembly GCF_040638385.1 of Streptomyces sp. NPDC026589. Taxonomy (NCBI): domain Bacteria; kingdom Bacillati; phylum Actinomycetota; class Actinomycetes; order Kitasatosporales; family Streptomycetaceae; genus Streptomyces; species Streptomyces sp. NPDC026589. The sequence continues at coordinate 158,114 of NZ_JBEZYG010000007.1, read as the reverse complement.
CTTCGCCGCCGTCGGTTTCCTGCTCGCCCTCGCCCTCGGCCCCGGCCTCAACGCCCTGGCCCTGGGCGACGCCACCGCCGTCGCGCTCGGCTCGCACCCCGGGCGCACCCGGGGTGGCGGACTGCTCGCGGCGACGCTGCTCAGCGCCGCCGCGACCGCGGCCGTCGGCCCGATCGCCTTCGTGGGCCTTGCCGTCCCGCACGTCGTACGGGCCCTGGTCGGCGTGGACTTCCGCGCCCAGATCCTCTTCTCCGCCCTGCTCGGACCCACCCTCCTGCTCCTCGCGGACGTGGTGGGCCGGGTCGTCATGCGCCCCACCGAACTCATGGTCGGGGTCGTCACCGCCTTCATCGGCGCACCCGCGCTGCTCATCGCCGTACGCAGGATGCGGGGCACCTCATGACCGTCACCGAACAGACCGCCCCCGCACGCAAGGCTCCCCGGGCCCCCCGTGGCTATCTGGTCGTCGGCCGCACCGTGGCGATACCCATGCGCCGGGCCTCCGTGCTCGCGGGCGCAGGGCTCTTCGTCCTCCTCCTCGCGGCCGCCGTCACGACACTGGCCTGGGGGCGCCTCGGCATCGACCTCGCCGACCTGCCCGCCGCGCTCGCCGGCGACGCCGAGGGCAAGGACCGGTTCGTCTTCAACCGGCTGCGCGGCCCCCGTCTTACCGTCGCCATCGGGGTCGGCGCGGCGCTCGGCCTCTCCGGCGCCCTGTTCCAGTCCGTCACCCGCAACCCGCTCGGCAGCCCGGACGTCATCGGGCTCTCCGCCGGGGCCGGCGCGGGCGCCGCGATCTGCGCCCTGATGTTCCCCGACACGGTCCCGGTCGCCATCGGGGCGCTGCTCGGCGCGGTCCTCGCGATGGCCCTCGTGTACGTCTCCACCGGCACCGGCTTCCGCAACCCCGCCCGGCTCGTCATCGCCGGGATCGGCGTCGCCGCGATGGGCGCGGCCGTCACCCAGTACGTCGTCTACGCCCTGGAACGCGACAAGGCCTCCGTCCTCACCGCCTACGTCAACGGCAGCCTGACCGCTCGCTCCTGGACCGACGCCACCACCATCTGGCTGGTCCTGCTCGCCGTGGCCCCGCTGACCGCGCTGATCTCCCGGCGGCTCGACATCGGCGAGATGGGCGACGACATCGCCGAGGGACTCGGCTCCGAGCCGAAGAAGGCCAAGACCCTCGCCGTGGTCCTGGCCATCGCCCTCTCGGCCGCCGCGGTCAGCGTCTCGGGACCCATCGCCTTCATCGCCCTGACCGCGCCCCAGATCGCCAGACGCCTCACCCGCGGCTCCGGCCCGCACCTGCTGCTCTCCGCCCTCACTGGCGGCCTGCTGCTGGTGCTCGCGGACCTCTGCTCCCAGCAGCTGGCGCTCTTCGACGACCTGCCGGTCGGGATCTACACGATGGCGATCGGCGGCGCGTACCTCGGCTATCTGCTGGTACGGGAATGGCGCAAGGGCGTGCTCTGAGCGGTGCCGGGGCGGTGACGACTGGTCACGTACAGGTTCGTCGACCATACTGCCCGCCGTGGAGCAGAGCATAGATTCGAACAAGAAGCCCGAGTTCGCCGCAGGCACCGACCCGGCGTTCATCCCCTTGCCCGGACTGGCGGCGCCCGTCGCCACCCGGAAGCCCGAACCGGAATCGGAGGCCGGTCCGGAGGACGCTGCTCCGGAGTCGGAACCCAAGTCGGAGTCGGGGACGGAGACGGACCGCGACGACGAGGTGGCCGCGGACGCCGTCGGCACCGACACCGACCAGGAACCGGAATCGGCGGCGGGCGACGCCGCGACGGAGGACAAGGCCGAGAAGGAGGGCGACGCCGTCGATGACGGCCCCGTCTTCGAGGTCAGCGACCGGCGCGGTTCGATCCGGGTGGCCCGGGAAGGCGTCCGCTTCACGCTGGACGACCAAGAGGCCGAGTTCCACTGGGACGAGATCGGCGCGGTGGAGACCACCCCGGCGCGCTTCGGCCGCCGGTTCACGGTGACCGTCCACCTGTCGAGCCGCCGCTGGTTCAACGCCGAGGTCGAGGCGGCGAGCCGCGCCGAGCTCAAGGGCTGGCCGGCCGAGCTGGACACCGTCCTGGACGCCTACTTCGAGGAGTCCTGAGCCGTCTCCTGTGAGACACCCCGCCGGGGTGTCTCACGGGTCGGCGTGCCTTGCCGTGCCCGGTCGCGTCCTCAGGGCCGCTCGCGGTTGCGGCCCCGGACGCGCATCGCGACGTAACCGACCAGGGCCACCGCGGCCAGCGCCAGCACGATCTTGGTCACGACGCCGACGTACGCCCCGACCACGTCCCACTGGTCGCCGAGCCAGTATCCGGCCATCACGAGCACGGTGTTCCACACCAGGCTGCCCACCGTCGTCAACCCGACGAACACCGGCAGCGGCATGCGTTCCACGCCCGCGGGCACCGAGATCAGACTCCGGAACACCGGCACCATGCGGCCCAGCAGCACCGCCTTGGTGCCGTGCCGGGCGAACCACTCCTCCGTCCGCACCAGGTCCGAGGCCTTGACCAGGGGGAGCTTCGCCCACCAGGCGTGCATCCGCTCCCGGCCGAACACCGCTCCGATCCCGTACAGGACCACCGCGCCGACGACCGAGCCGAGCGTTGTCCAGAACAGGGCCGAGGCGATGCTGAGCACCCCCTGCGAGGCGGCGAACCCGGTCAGCGGCAAGATCACCTCGCTGGGCAGCGGCGGGAAAAGGTTCTCCAGCGCGATGGCCGCACCCGCGCCGGGACCGCCGAAGGTCTCGACCAGCCCGGTGGCCCAGCCGACGACGCCCCCCTGCGGATCCGGGGCGGCGAGCAGTTCCCGGGCGGCTGACAGGGTCAGATGCATGTGTCCATGGTCTCTCAGGCCCCGTCGAGCACCACCGAACGGCTCAGGTGGCGCGGCAGGTCCGGGTCGAGCCCCCGCGCGGCCGCACGGGCGAGGGCGAGACGCTGTACGCGTACGAGATCGGCCAGCGGGTCGAGGGCGCCGTCCACCCACTGGGCGCCCGTCGCGCGCACCTGCTCGGGCAGCCCCTCGGGGGCCTCGCCGAACATCCAGGTCGCGGTGGACGTGGTGGAGATGCTGATGGGGCCGTGGCGGTACTCCATCGCGGGATAGGACTCCGTCCAGGACAGCGAGGCCTCCTTCATCTTCAGCGCCGCCTCGTGGGCCAGCCCGACCGTCCACCCCCGGCCGAGGAAGGAGAACTGGGTGCTCTCCAGCAGCCCGTCGGGCAGCGGCGCGGCGAGCGCGGCCTCCGCGTCCGCGACCACGGCCTCGGAGTGCAGGCCGAGGTGGGCCCGCAGCAGGGTGAGGGCGGTCGTGGCGAAGCGCGTCTGGACGACGGACCGTTCGTCGGCGAAGTCCAGGACGACGAGATCGTCGGCCGCCGCCCTGACCGGGGTCCTGGGATCCGCCGTGACGGCCACCGTGCGGGTGGTCCCGCGCAGCCGGTTCAGCAGTTCCAGCACCTCGGTCGTGGTCCCCGAGCGGGTCAGCGCGACGACACGGTCGTAGCCGCGCCCGAAGGGGAACTCGGAGGCGGCGAAGGCGTCCGACTCGCCCTGGCCGGAGCCCTCGCGGAGCCCGGCGTAGGCCTGCGCCATATAGAAGGAGGTACCGCAGCCGACGACCGCGATCCGCTCGCCCGCGACGGGCAGGGCGGCGGTCTCGGGGCCGTCCGCCAGGGCGGCGGCGCGCCGCCAGCAGGCGGGCTGACTGGCTGTCTCGGTCTCGGCATACGACACGTCTGCACTCCACGGGAACGAGGTGGACCACGGGAACGGGGCTGAGCGGGGCCGACCAGCCCGAATGTAGAATTCTGCACGTTACATGCAGTTATCGAGCAAAAACAAGCAAGCCGCAGGTGGGTGACGGGCTCCCGGGAGGCCCTGTGCGACGCTTGCGACGGTCCGGCCCCCGGCGACCGCGTTCCCGCGAAACGCGGTGCCCGCGCCGGACGGTGAGGAGACGCTCTTGTCCAGGGACGCCCGGTGGGACGCGCTGCTGGAACTGGTCGGCAAGCACGGCAGGGTGGACGTCGAGGAGGCGGCGACGGCGCTCGACGTCTCGGCCGCCACCATCCGCCGCGACCTGGACCAGCTGGCCGAACAGCACCTGCTCACCCGCACCAGGGGCGGCGCGGTCGCGCACGGGGTCTCCTACGAACTGGCGCTCCGCTACAAGACGGGCCGCCACGCGCCGGAGAAGCAGGCCATCGGCCGCGCCGTGTCCGGCCTGGTCGCCGTCGGGGAGGTCGTCGGCCTGACCGGGGGGACGACCGTGACCGAAGTGGCCAGGGCGCTGGCGGTGCGTCCGGACATCGTGGGCGAGACGGCGACGGCGGGTGGGCAGCCGACGCTGACCGTGGTGACCAACGCCCTCAACATCGCGAGCGAGCTGGCGATCCGGCCGCAGATCAAGATGGTCGTGACGGGCGGGGTCGCGAGGCCCCAGTCGTACGAGCTGACGGGCCCGCTCGCCGTCGGAGTGATGAACGAGATCACCCTGGACGTCGCCGTCCTCGGGGTCAACGCCATCGACATCGAACGCGGTGCGTACGTCCACCACGAGGGCGAGGCAAGCGTCAACCGGCTGCTCGCGGAGCGGGCCCAGCGCGTGGTGGTGGCGGCCGACTCGTCGAAGATCGGCAAGCGGGCGTTCGCCCGGGTCTGCGACCTCGGACTGGTCGACGTCCTGGTCACCGACTCCCGTATCGGCGCGGAGGCGAAGGACCGGTTCGGCGAGGCCGGGGTCCAGGTCGTCACGGTCTGATCGGCGCGGTCCGGCTGGATCTGTATACGGTGCGGCTCGCCGCGCCCGAGGGCGCGGGGCGTCATGAACGGGTGCCCGTCGGGTACCGGAAGCGACACGGACGGAGACTTCGCCGTGTCGCTGGTACGCCGAACGGGTGAGGGACGAGAGGATTGCCCGATGAACAGTGAGTGCAGCCGGCGGGAACCCGACCGGCTCGACGACGGGGTGGCCCTGTGAGCAGGTACGACAGGTATGACAGATATGACGCCACCGACGAACAGTGGGAAGGGCTCGCGCAGGTCGTACCGCTGCGCGGCCGCGACGAGTGGCCGTCCCGCATCGACCACCGCACCGTCCCGGACGAGCGGGCGGCCGAACAGCGGCGCCTCGTGGTGCTGCGGGTGCAGGTCTTCGCGGACGCTCGCGAGGTCGCCGAGTACCTGGTGGCCCAGGTCCCGGTGCTGCTCGACCTGACGGCGGCCGAAACGGACGTGGCGAAGCGGATTCTCGACTTCAGCAGCGGTGTGGTCTTCGGCCTCGGCAGCGGCATGCACCGCGTCGACCGCAATGTCTTCCTGCTCGCGCCGGTCGGCATGGAGGTCGAGGGGGTCACGCCCGCGGGTCTCGCCCAGTCATAGGAAGCGGCAGTCGGGGCGGCAGCCGGACCGGACCGCCGCCCCCGGCCACGCCGCTCCCGCTTCCCTGGCCGCCCGGCCTCTCGTGCGGGGTGGGAGCGCGGGGAGCCACTGTCGGTGGCCGGTGATAGACCTGAGGCCGTGACAGACATCGATGTGGCAGAACTCCAGCGACGGCTGGCCGCGTTCGCGGCGGCGCGCGACTGGGAGCAGTACCACACCCCGAAGAACCTGGCGGCCGCGCTCAGCGTCGAGGCCTCCGAACTGCTGGAGATCTTCCAGTGGCTGACGCCCGAGCAGTCGGCGGGGGTCATGGAGAATCCCGGATCGGCCCACCGGGTCGCCGACGAGGTGGCGGATGTGCTCGCCTATCTCCTGCAGTTCTGCACGGTGTTGGGCGTCGATCCGACGGCCGCGCTGGTCGCCAAGTTGGAGCGGAACGAGAAGCGCTTCCCCCTGCCGAGCGCTCCGGAACCCCTCGATCGTCACTCTTCGGAGTGAGCGAGATATCCACAGTCGACTTCCTGTCCACAGATTTCCGATTTCCTCTGGCCTTACGGTGCTGTCTACCTCACTGTGGGTAATGAATGAGGTGAGCGGGTTTTCGTACGGACGGGGGAGAGACATGGAAGCGGAGCGAGTCATCGAGGCGGGGCGGCGGGCTCTGGCGGGCAGCCGGGGCGCGCTGGATGTCATGGCGGAGGCCTGGCAGGCACAGGCGCTCGCCCGGGCGGTCGGCAGTCGGCTGGCGCTGTACGGCCCGGTGGAGTTACGGAGCGAGGCGCGGGCGCTGGGGGAGATCGGCGCCGGATGCTCGGTGCTGGATCACCCGACGGTGCTCTCCGGCGGTGCCAGGGCGGCCCAGTTGTCCGGGATCGCCGATGTGCGGCGGTCCCTGGCCGGGCTCGCGCTGTTGCTCAGTGAGGCCGGGATCGCCCTGGTCGGGGTGGCCTGCGACACGGGCGAGGACGGTCTGTACTGGCAGTGCATCGAGGCCATGGACGCCGCCGACGAATCACTGGAGCGCGTGCACGGGATGCTGAGGCGGCTGGCGGAGCGGGAGAGGGAGCGCGACGGCCCCTACGGCGGCATACGCGGCCCTGCGGCATCGGCGGCAGGGCCCTGAGGGGGAGGGGGACGGAGCGCCGGGAGGGGACGCCGACGCCGAGGCCCGAAGGGAGACGACGGTCCGAGGGGAGGCAGGGGAGGCAGGGGGAGATGTGGGGGAGGTCCGGCCTGGCTGGTGGGCGGGACCGGGCGCCGGAGAGGCAGGATGGAGGGCATGGATCTTCGCATCTTCACCGAGCCCCAGCAAGGGGCCGACTACGACACCTTGCTCACCGTCGCCAAGGCCGCCGAGGACCTGGGCTTCGACGCCTTCTACCGCTCCGACCACTATCTCCGCATGGGCTCCGGCGACGGTCTGCCCGGACCGACGGACGCCTGGATCACCCTGGCCGGGCTGGCGCGCGAGACCCGGCGGATCAGGCTCGGCACGCTGATGACCGCCGGCACGTTCCGGCTGCCGGGAGTGCTGGCCATCCAGGTCGCCCAGGTCGACCAGATGTCCGGCGGCCGGGTCGAGCTGGGCCTGGGCGCAGGTTGGTTCGAGGAGGAGCACAAGGCCTACGGCATTCCGTTCCCGAAGGAGAAGTTCGGCCGCCTGGAGGAGCAGCTCGCGATCATCACGGGCCTGTGGGCGACGGAGGCCGGCGAGACCTTCAGCTACGACGGCACCTACTACCAACTCACTGATTCGCCCGCGCTGCCGAAGCCGGCCCAGGCCAAGGTGCCCGTGCTGATCGGCGGCCACGGTGCGACGCGCACCCCTCGGCTCGCCGCGCAGTACGCCGACGAGTTCAACATCCCGTTCGCCTCGCTGGAGGACAGCGAGAAGCAGTTCGGCCGGGTCCGGGCCGCCGCGCAGGCGCACGGGCGCTCTCCGGACGACCTCGTGTACTCCAACGCGCTGATCGTCTGCACGGGCAAGGACGACGCCGAGGTCGCCCGACGCGCGGCGGCCATCGGCCGGGACGTGGAGGAGCTCAAGGCGAACGGGCTGGCGGGATCGCCCGCCGAGGTGGTCGACAAGATCGGCAGCTTCGAGGCGATCGGCTCGTCGAGGATCTACCTCCAGGTCCTCGATCTGGGGGACCTGGACCATCTGGAACTGATCTCCTCGCAGATCCAGTCCCAGCTGACCTGACCTGACCTGACCTGACCTGACCTGACCTGACCTGACCTGAGGAGGAGGTGGCTGTGCGTACCGTGCGCACGCTCGCCGACGCGCTGGCGGCCGGGCCGGTCCTGCTGGACGGCGGGCTCTCCAGCCAACTGGAGGCGCAGGGCTGCGATCTGTCCGACGCGCTGTGGTCGGCCCGGTTGCTGGCCGACGCGCCGGAACAGATCGAGGCCGCTCACCTCGCCTACCTCCGGGCGGGCGCGCGCGTGCTCATCACGGCCAGCTATCAGGCCACCTTCGAAGGGTTCGGGCGGTGCGGGATCGACCGGGCCGGAACCGAGGCCCTGCTCGCCCGCAGCGTGGAGCTGGCCCGGGGCGCCGCCGACGCGGCGCGCCGGGCCGCCCCCGGGCGGGAGACCTGGGTCGCCGCATCGGTCGGACCCTACGGGGCGATGCTCGCGGACGGCAGCGAGTACCGGGGCCGCTACGGGCTGAGCGTCCGGGAGCTGGAGCGTTTCCACCGCCCCCGGGTGGCGGCGCTGGCCGCTGCCGGGCCCGACGCCCTGGCGCTGGAGACGGTGCCGGACCTGGACGAGGCCGAGGCCCTGGTCCGGGTGGCCGAGGAGACCGGGCTGCCGTACTGGCTCTCGTACAGCGTGGCGGGCGGCCGGACCAGGGCCGGTCAGCCGCTGGAGGAGGCGTTCGCGGTGGCGGCGGGGCGGGACTCCGTCCTCGCGGTCGGGGTCAACTGCTGCGATCCGCAGGAGGCACAGGGGGCGGTGGAACAGGCGGTGGCGGTCACGGGCAGGCCCGCCGTGGTCTACCCGAACAGCGGGGAGGGTTGGGACGCCGGAGCGCGGGGATGGACCGGGCGCGGCACCTTCGACCCGGGGCGGGTGCGGGCCTGGACACGGGCCGGGGCCGGACTCGTCGGAGGCTGCTGCCGGGTGGGACCGGACCTCATCACGGAGCTGGAAGGGCGCCTGGAGAGTCAAGGCCCGCCGTAGCGGGCGCTTCTGGGACCGTCCCGGAGATCGCTGCGTTGCGGAAGGAGTGAAAATGCCTGGTGGGGGCAGGGGGCGACGACCATACTCGGACAGGTGTTCCTGACAATCGGTACGACCGGCACCCACGAGCGTCCCGCCACGGACCTGGGCTTTCTGCTGCACAAGCATCCCGACAAGGCGCAGGCGTTCTCCACCTCGCACGGCTCCGCACACGTCTTCTACCCCGAGGCGTCCGCCGAGCGCTGCACGGCCGCGCTCCTGCTGGAGGTGGATCCGGTGGCGCTGGTGCGGCGCGGCAAGGGCAAGGGCCGGGGCGGCGCGCCCGACGCGGCGCTCGCGCAGTACGTCAACGACCGTCCCTACGCGGCGTCCTCGCTGTTGTCGGTCGCTCTCGCCGCCGTGTTCAAGTCCGCGCTCGGCGGCGTCTGCCGGGCCATGCCCGAGCGGGCCGGGAGCCCGCTGCCGCTGCGGATCGAGGTGCCGGCCCTGCCCGCCAGGGGCGGCGCCGAGCTGGTGCACAAGCTGTTCGCGCCGCTCGGCTGGTCGCGGGTCGACGTCACGGCCGTACCGCTGGACGAGGAGTTCCCCGCGTGGGGCGACTCCCGCTACGTACGCCTGGTGCTGGAGGGCGAGTTGCGGCTCGCGGACGCGCTGCGCCAGCTCTATGTCCTGCTCCCGGTGCTCGACGACGCCAAGCACTACTGGGTCGCGCCCGACGAGGTGGACAAGCTGCTGCGCGCGGGGGAGGGCTGGCTGGCCGACCACCCCGAGCGGCCGCTGATCACGCGGCGCTATCTCTCCCACCGCTGGGGGCTGACGCGCCAGGCCGACCAGGCCCTGGAGCTGGTCCGGCTCGCCGAGTCGGACGACCTCGACGTCGACAGCGTCGACAACGCGGTGGACGAGAGCACCGACACCGAGGAGAAGCCGGTCCCGCTCGCCGAACAGCGGCGCACCGCGATCCTCGACGCGCTGCGCGCCGCCGGGGCGAGCCGGGTACTCGACCTCGGCTGCGGCCAGGGCCAGTTGGTGCAGGCGCTCCTCAAGGACGTGCGTTTCACCGAGATCGTGGGCGTCGACGTCTCGATGCGCGCCCTCACCATCGCCTCGCGGCGGCTGAAGCTGGACCGGATGGGAGAGCGCCGGGCGGACCGGGTCACCCTGCGGCAGGGTTCGCTCACCTACACCGACAAGCGGCTCGTGGGATACGACGCCGCCGTGCTCAGTGAAGTGATCGAGCACCTGGACCTGGACCGGCTGCCCGCCCTGGAGTACGCGGTGTTCGGCGCGGCGCGACCGGCGACGGCGCTCGTGACCACGCCGAACGTCGAGTACAACGTCCGCTGGGAGACCCTCCCGGCCGGGCACGTCCGGCACGGGGACCACCGTTTCGAGTGGACCCGGGCCGAATTCCGGGACTGGGCCGGGAAGGTCGCCGAGCGGCACGGATACACCGTCCGGTACGTACCGGTCGGGCCGGACGACCCCGAGGTGGGGCCGCCGACCCAGCTGGCCGTGTTCACCCGGACCACGGAAACCACCGGCAGCCGCGACAGGAACACCGAGAAGAAGACCGAGAAGAACACCGACGAGAACACCGGCAAGAAGGAGGCGGAAGCCGCATGAACAGCGACCACAGCACCACCGGCGCGGAAACCGCCACGACCGCCACCGCCGCGCGCGCCCTGCCGGTGACCGACCTCTCCCTCGTCGTGCTCATCGGCGCCAGCGGATCGGGCAAGTCCACCTTCGCCCATAAGCACTTCAAACCGACCGAGATCGTCTCCTCGGACTTCTGCCGGGGGCTGGTCGCCGACGACGAGAACGACCAGAGCGCCAGCCGCGACGCCTTCGACGTGCTGCACTACATCGCCGGCAAGCGCCTGGAGGCCGGGCGGCTCACGGTGATCGACGCCACCAGCGTCCAGTCCGAGAGCCGCAAGCAGCTCGTCCAGCTGGCCCGGAAGCACGACGTCCTGCCCATCGCCATCGTCCTCGACCTCCCCGAAGAGGTCTGCGCCGCCCGCAACGCGGCCCGCCCGGACCGCGCCTCCATGCCGCGCCATGTCATCCAGCGGCACCGCCGCGAGCTGCGGCGTTCCCTGCGCGGCCTGGAGCGCGAGGGCTTCCGCAAGGTGCACGTCCTGCGCACCGAGGAGGAGGCCGAGCGCGCCGAAGTGGTCCTGGAGCGCCGCTACAACGACCTGCGCCACCTCACCGGCCCGTTCGACATCATCGGGGACATCCACGGCTGCCGGTCCGAGCTGGACACCCTGCTCGGCAGACTCGGTTACGTGGACGGCGCCCACCCCGAAGGACGTACGGCCGTCTTCGTCGGCGACCTCGTCGACCGGGGCCCCGACAGCCCCGGGGTGCTGCGCCGCGTCATGTCCATGGTGTCGGCGGGCACCGCCCTGTGCGTCCCCGGCAACCACGAGAACAAGCTCGGCCGCTACCTCGCGGGCCGCAAGGTCCAGCTCACCCACGGGCTCGCCGAGACCGTCGAGCAGCTGGAGCGCGAGGACGCCGAACACCCCGATTTCCGGGGCCAGGTGCGGAAGTTCATCGACGGGCTGGTCAGCCACTACGTCCTGGACGACGGCAAGCTGGTGGTCTGCCACGCGGGGCTGCCCGAGAAGTACCACGGCCGCACCTCAGGCCGGGTCCGCTCGCACGCTCTGTACGGGGACACGACGGGGGAGACCGACGAGTTCGGCCTGCCCGTGCGCTACCCGTGGGCCGAGGAGTACCGGGGCCGCGCCACCGTGGTCTACGGGCACACCCCGGTGCCCACCACCTCCTGGATCAACAACACCATCTGCCTGGACACCGGGGCCGTCTTCGGCGGGAAGATGACCGCGCTGCGCTGGCCGGAGCGTGAACTGGTCGACGTACCCGCCGAGAAGGTCTGGTACGAGCCCGTCAAACCGCTGACCACCGAGGCGCCCGGGGGCCGGGAGGGCCGCCCGCTGGACATCGCCGACGTCCAGGGCCGCAGGGTCGTGGAGACCCGGCACCTGGGCCGCGTCGCCGTGCGCGAGGAGAATGCCGCCGCCGCGCTTGAGGTGATGAGCCGCTTCGCCGTCGACCCGCAGCTCCTCGCCTACCTCCCGCCCACCATGGCGCCCACCGCCACCTCCCGCGAGGACGGTTTCCTGGAGCACCCGGCCGAGGCCTTCGCGCAGTACGCCGGCGACGGCGTCGAGCGGGTCGTGTGCGAGGAGAAGCACATGGGCTCCCGGGCCGTCGCCCTGGTCTGCAAGGACGCCGGGGCCGCCACCGCGCGTTTCGGCACGGCGGGCCCCACCGGCGCGCTGTACACCCGCACCGGGCGCCCGTTCCTGGACGACAGGGTGATGACCGAGGCGGTCCTGGACCGGCTCCGCACCGCCGTCACCGCCGCCGGGCTCTGGCAGGAGTGGGACACCGACTGGGTGCTCCTGGACGCCGAGCTGATGCCGTGGTCGCTCAAGGCCGGCGGGCTGCTGCGCTCGCAGTACGCCGCCGTCGGCGCCGCGTCCGGCGCGGTCTTCCCGTCGGCCGTCGCCGCTCTGGAGCAGGCGGTCGCCCGGGGCGTCGAGGTGGCGGGCCTCGCCGGGAACCAGCGTGCCCGCGCCAGGGACGCGGCCGCGTTCACCGAGGCCTACCGGCGCTACTGCTGGCCCACCGAGGGGCTGGACGGGGTGCGGATCGCGCCGTTCCAGATCCTCGCCGTCCAGGGCCGCTCGCTGGCCTCCGTACCGCACGACGAGCAGCTCGCCTGGCTGGACCGGCTCGTGGAGCACGACCCGACGGGGCTGCTCCAGGTCACCCGCCGGCTCCTCGTCGACACCGGGGACGAGGCCTCCGTCCGCGCGGGCGTGGACTGGTGGCTGGAGATGACCGGGCGGGGCGGCGAGGGCATGGTCGTCAAGCCGCTCGGCGCCCTCGTCCGGGACGCCAAGGGCCGACTCGTCCAGCCCGGCATCAAGGTGCGCGGCCGGGAGTATCTCCGCATCATCTACGGCCCCGAGTACACCCGTCCGGAGAATCTGGAGCGCCTGCGCTCCCGGTTCCTGGGCCACAAACGCTCGTTGGCGCTGCGGGAGTACGCGCTCGGCCTGGAGGCCCTGGACCGGCTGGCGGAGGGCGAGCCGCTGTGGCGGGTCCACGAGGCGGTGTTCGCCGTCCTGGCCCTGGAGTCGGAGCCGGTGGACCCCCGGCTCTGAGAGCCGTCCAACCCGTGGGCGATTCGCGGGGTGAACGGCGCTCCGCGCGGTGAGGATGAAGGCATGGGATTCCACGTCGACTCCGAAGCCGGGCGGCTGCGCCGCGTCATACTGCACCGCCCCGATCTGGAGCTGAAGCGGCTCACCCCCAGGAACAAGGACGCGCTCCTGTTCGACGACGTCCTGTGGGTGCGCCGCGCCCGGGAGGAGCACGACGGCTTCGCCGACGTGCTGCGCGACCGGGGGGTCGCCGTGCATCTCTTCGGCGACCTCCTGCGGGAGTCCCTCGACATCCCGGTCGCCCGGCAGCTCGTGCTCGACCGTGTCTTCGACGAGAAGGAGTACGGTCCGCTCGCCACCGAACCGCTGCGGGCCGCCTTCGAGGAACTGTCCTCGGACGAGCTGGCGGAGGCGCTGGTCGGCGGCATGACCAAGCGGGAGTTCCTGGAGCGGCACAGCGAGCCGACCTCCGTCCGCTTCCACGTGATGGACCTGGACGACTTCCTGCTCGGCCCGCTGCCGAACCACCTCTTCACCCGGGACACCTCGGCGTGGATCTACGACGGGGTCTCCATCAACGCGATGCGCTGGCCCGCCAGGCAGCGCGAGACCGTCCACTTCGAGGCGATCTACCGGCACCATCCCCTCTTCGCCGGCCCGGAGGCGGGGGTCTTCCACCACTGGTCGGAGGGTCAGGACGACTACCCCTCCACCATCGAGGGCGGTGACGTCCTGGTCATCGGGCAGGGCGCCGTCCTCATCGGGATGAGCGAGCGCACCACGCCGCAGGCCGTGGAGATGCTGGCCCGGGGCCTCTTCGACGCCGGCTCGGCGCGCACGATCGTGGCGCTCGACATGCCCAAGGCCCGGGCGTTCATGCACCTGGACACGGTGATGACGATGATCGACGGCGACACGTTCACCCAGTACGCCGGTCTCGGCATGCTCCGCTCGTACACCATCGAGCCCGGCAGCGGCCCCCGCGAGCTGAAGGTCACCGACCATCCGCCCCAGCACATGCACCGCGCCATCGCCGCCGCCCTCGGCCTCGATTCCCTCCGGGTGCTCACGGCCACCCAGGACGTGCACGCGGCCGAGCGCGAGCAGTGGGACGACGGGTGCAACGTGCTTGCGGTCGAGCCCGGGGTCGTCGTCGCGTACGAGCGCAACGCCACGACCAACACCTATCTGCGCAAGCAGGGCATCGAGGTGATCGAGATCCGGGGCAGCGAGCTGGGCCGGGGACGTGGCGGGCCGCGCTGCATGAGCTGTCCGGTCGAGCGGGACCCCGTCGCCTGAGAAGCGTGCGGACCGCGAGCCCTGGTCCTGTATAGGGATGCGGGTAATCGTATAGACTTCCAGTTCTGCCCGTGCGCAGTGCTGCCGATCCCGTCCGACCCAGGAGCAGTCATCATGGCCATAGACCTCACCGGCCGCCACTTCCTCAAGGAGCTGGACTTCACCTCCGAGGAGTTCCTCGGCCTGGTCTCCCTGGCCGCCGAGCTCAAGGCGGCCAAGAAGGCCGGGGCCGAGGTCCAGCGGCTGCGCGGGAAGAACATCGCGCTGATCTTCGAGAAGACGTCGACCCGTACGCGCTGCGCGTTCGAGGTCGCCGCAGCCGACCAGGGCGCCTCCACCACCTACCTCGACCCGTCGGGCTCCCAGATGGGCCACAAGGAGTCCGTCAGGGACACCGCCCGGGTGCTCGGCCGGATGTTCGACGGGATCGAGTACCGGGGCGACAGCCAGCAGGCCGTCGAGGAGCTGGCCGCTTACGGCGGGGTGCCGGTCTTCAACGGGCTCACGGACGACTGGCACCCCACCCAGATGCTCGCCGACGTGCTCACCATGGCCGAGCTCCGCGAGGGACCCGTCGCGGGGACGGCCTTCGCCTACCTCGGCGACGCCCGCTTCAACATGGGCAACTCCTACCTGATCACCGGAGCCCTGCTCGGCCTGGACGTCAGGATCGTCGCCCCCGAGGCGTACTGGCCGGCCGAGGCCGTCGTGGCGCGGGCCCGGGAGCTCGCCGAGGTCAGCGGCGCGACGATCACCCTCACCGGCGATGTCGCCGAGGGTGTCCGGGGCGCCGACTTCGTCGCCACCGACGTCTGGGTCTCCATGGGGGAGCCCAAGGAGGTGTGGGCCGAGCGCATCGCCGCCCTCGGTCCCTACGCCGTGACGATGGACGTCCTGCGGGCCACCGGCAACCCGGACGTGAAGTTCCTGCACTGCCTGCCCGCCTTCCACGACCTCGGCACCCAGGTCGGCCGGGACATCCACGCCCGGTACGGGCTGACCGAGCTGGAGGTCAGCGACGAGGTCTTCGAGTCCGCCCACTCGGTCGTCTTCGACCAGGCGGAGAACCGGATGCACACGATCAAGGCCGTGCTGGTGGCGACGCTCGCGGGGAAGTAGCCCCGCCGGTACGGGGGGACTGGGGCGGGGACGGGCACGGGTACAGATACGGAGCAGGGGTTCGCATGCTCATGCACCCGATTGGGTGAACATGCGCGGTGGTGGCTACCATGTCGCCTCTTGGTGGGGTTCGGGCTCGCGATGCCCGGGCCCCCTTCCCATGTGCCGCCCGCGGTCCCCACGGCCGCCGTGCGCACCGGGAGACGTCCCCCCACTGCGCCACCAGAGATGAGAACGTCCCGCATGAGCACCGGTCTGCCGCATTCCGGCATCCCGCAGCACCCCGGCCCCTCGAAGCCGGGGCTGCGCCGCAAGAGCCCCGATCAGCTCATCGCCGACTCCGGCGGCGACCTGGAGGGCCATGGCCTCAAGCGCACGATGGGCCTCTTCCAGCTCGTCTGCTTCGGGGTCGGCGCGATCGTCGGCACCGGCATCTTCGTCGGACTGTCCGACAGCGTCGCCAAGGCCGGCCCCGCCGTCGTGATCTCGTTCGTCCTCGCGGCGATCACCTGCATCTTCACCGCGCTGTCCTTCGCGGAGCTGGGAAGCGCCATCCCGGTCTCCGGAAGCTCGTACTCCTTCGCGTACGCGGCGCTCGGCGAACGCACCGCGTTCCTCGTCGGCTGGTGCCTGCTGCTGGAGTACGGCGTATCGGTCTCCGCCGTCGCGGTGGGCTGGAGCCAGTACGTCAACGAGCTGCTGAACAGCGTGATCGGCCTGCGACTCCCCGAGGCCCTGTCCGCCGGCCCCGCCGAAGGCGGTCTGGTCAACCTGCCCGCGATCGTCGTGATCGCCATGGCCGCCGCGCTGCTGGTGCGCGGTGTCCGGGAGAGCGCCACCGCGACCGCCGCCATGGCGATCCTCAAGATCGGCATCCTGGTCGCGTTCTGCGCCGTGGCGTTCAGCGCGTTCGAGGACGACAACCTCATGCCGTTCGCGACCCACGGGCTCGGCGGCATCACCGCGGGCGCCTCGCTGGCGTTCTTCTCCTATATCGGCTTCGACGCCATCACCACCGCCGGCGAAGAGGTCAAGAACCCCCGGCGGAACATCCCCATCGCCATCCTGATCTGCATCGGCGTCGTCACCCTGCTCTACTGCGCGGTGGCGCTCTCGGCCATCGGCGCGATCGGCTCGGACGCCGTCGCCGACAAGAGCGCGGCTCTCTCGATCGCCGTCAACCAGGTCACCGACTCCACGGTCGGCGGCGGCGTCATCGCCTTCGGCGCGGTCGTCGCCATCGCCTCGGTGGTGCTCGCCGTGATGTACGGGCAGACCCGCATCCTCATGTCGATGTCCCGCGACGGGCTCGTCCCGCGCGTCTTCGAGCGGGTCTCGCCCAAGACCCACACCCCGGTCGCCAACACCTGGATCGTGGCCGGAGTCTTCGCGGTCCCCGCCGCGTTCGTCCCGCTCGAGGTCGTCGTGAACCTGACGACCATCGGCACGCTCGCCACGATGGTCGCCGTCAATGTCGCGGTGGTGGTGCTCCGGCGGAGCGCCCCCGAGCTGAAGCGGACCTTCCGGGTGCCGCTCTACCCGGTGAGCCCGCTGCTGGGCGTCCTGTGCTGCCTGTATCTGATGTACGGGACCGGCTGGACGACCTGGGTCCAGTTCGCGGTCTTCCTCGCCGTCGGCTCACTGCTGTACGCCGGTTACGGGCGCAAGCGCTCCCGGCTGGTCAGCTCCCCGGGGACGGACCCGGCTGCGCCGGTATCGCCGGAAGCGTGAACCAGACGGCCTTGCCGTGCTCCGTGGTGCGGTGACCGCACGCGGAGCTGAGGGTCCGGATCAGCAGCAGGCCGCGGCCGTGCTCCTGCCAGGGGTCGACCTCACAGCCCGGCTGCGGCCGGGACAGGTCGCCCGGCGGGGCGGGGTCGCGGTCGTGCACCTCGACCTGGCAGCCGGTGGGCAGCAGCTCCACGACCAGCTCGATGGGCTCACCGCCCAGGGTGTGCTCGACCGCGTTGGCCACCAGCTCGGCGGTCAGCAGCTCGGCGGTGTCGCTGTCGGCCGGGGCGTCGATGTCCGACAGCGCGGTGCGGATGAGTGCGCGGGCGATCGGCACGGCCGCGGTGGAGTGGGGCAGGGCGATGCGCCAGGAGGCGGGGACGGGGACATCGGGCGGCACGGCGGGGTTTCCGTTCGGGAGCGGGTCTTCCTCGAAGCGGGAGGTCTCGACTTCTGGGGTTCACGCGGTACTCGTGTCGGGACTTCCTGGTTTCAACCTTACGAACCGCTCCGGGCCGACCATAGAGGCGGTCGGTCGGAGCGAAAGGGACTTTCGCCACAACGGTCTCATGGGTGCTGTATTGCGACCTCGTGACGGCAGTCACATAGGAGTGATAACTTCGGAGGCGGAACGCGACCCGCGCACGGCCGGCACCAGCCCGATCGCTGAAGGGGACCCCTCCATGAGCCCGTTTCCCAGCTCGGCCCCGAGCACCGAGGAATGGCGTCATCTCCGGCTGACCCGGGACGACGGTGTGGCCACCGTCACACTCGCCCGCCCCGAGAAACTCAACGCGCTCACCTTCGGCGCCTACGCGGATCTGCGCGACCTCCTCGCCGAGCTCTCCCGGGAACGGTCCGTCCGCGCCCTCGTCCTCGCCGGTGAGGGGCGCGGCTTCTGCTCCGGCGGCGACGTCGACGAGATCATCGGCGCCACCCTGGCCATGGACACCGCACAGCTGCTCGACTTCAACCGGATGACCGGCCAGGTCGTCCGGGCCCTGCGGGAGTGCCCCTTCCCCGTCGTCGCCGCTGTCCACGGCGTCGCCGCCGGGGCCGGAGCCGTGCTGGCCCTGGCTGCGGACTTCCGGATCGCCGACCCGTCGGCCCGCTTCTCCTTCCTCTTCACCCGGGTCGGCCTCTCCGGCGGCGACATGGGCGCGGCCTATCTGCTGCCCCGGATCGTCGGCCTCGGCCACGCCACCCGGCTCCTGATGCTCGGGGACGCCGTCCGCGCCCCGGAGGCGGAGCGCATCGGGCTGATCAGCGAGCTGGCCGAGGAAGGGAAGGCCGACGAACGCGCCGCCGAGCTGGCCCGCCGCCTCGCCGACGGCCCGGCCCTCGCGCTCGCCCAGACCAAGGCCCTGCTCACCGCCGAGCTGGACATGCCGCTCGCCGCCTCCGTCGAGCTGGACGCCAACACCCAGGCCCTCCTGATGCACGGCGAGGACTACGCAGAGTTCCACGCCGCCTTCACCGAGAAGCGGCCGCCGAAATGGCAGGGGAGGTAGCCGTGCCGACCATCGAGGGGCGCCGGGCCCCCTCGGACGCAGCCGTGCCGGCCCCCGAGGCAGCCCGGCGCCCTGACGCCGGGGCCGGGCCCCGCCGGGGCTCCTCGTCCGTGCGCCGCATCGCGGTCGTCGGCGGCGGCCCCGGCGGGCTCTACGCCGCTGCCCTCCTCAAGCGGCTCGACCCGGACCGCGCCGTCACCGTCTTCGAGCGCAACGCCCCCGACGACACCTTCGGCTTCGGCGTCGTGCTCTCCGACGAGACCCTCGGTGGCATCGAACACGCCGACCCCGAGGTGTACCGGGCGCTGAGAGCCGAGTTCGTCCGCTGGGACACCATCGACATCGTCCACCGGGGCCGGACCCACACCTCCGGCGGCCACGGCTTCGCAGCCCTCGGCCGCCGTCGGCTCCTGGAGATCCTGCACCAGCGCTGTGCGGGCCTCGGCGTCGACCTCCGCTTCCGCACCCCGGCCCCGCCCGCTGCCGAACTCGCCGCCCACCACGACCTGGTCATCGCCGCCGACGGGGTGCACAGCGCCACCCGCGCGGCCCACGCCGACTCCTTCGGCCCGAGCGTCACCGAGCACCGCAACCGGTACATCTGGCTCGCCACCGACTTCGCGCTCGACGCCTTCCGCTTCGAGATCGCCGAAACCCCGTACGGCGTCATGCAGTTGCACGGCTACCCGTACGCGGCGGACGCCTCCACCGTCATCGTCGAGATGCGCGAGGAGGTCTGGCGCGCCGCCGGGCTCGACACCTGCGACGCGGCCGAATCCACCGCCCGCTGTGCCAAGTTCTTCACCGAAGCGCTGGACGGCCGCCCGCTGCGCGGCAACAGGTCCTCCTGGGCCGCCTTCCGCACGGTCGCCAACTCCCGCTGGTCCCACGGCAACACCGTGCTCATCGGCGACGCGGCCCACACCGCCCACTTCTCCATCGGCTCCGGCACCAAGCTCGCCGTCGAGGACGCCCTCGCGCTCGCCGCCTGCGTCGAGGAGCAGCCGGACCTGCCGACGGCCCTCGCCGCGTACGAGGCCGAGCGCCGCCCGGTCGTCGCCTCCACCCAGCGCGCCGCCGCCGCCAGCCTGCACTGGTTCGAGGAGCTGGCCACCTACGTGGACCAGCCGCCCCGCCGCTTCGCGTTCAACCTCCTCACCCGCAGCCGTCGGGTCACCCACGACAACCTCCGGCTGCGCGACGCCTCGTTCACCGCCGCCGTCGAGGAGGAGTTCGGCTGCCCCCCGGGCACCCCGCCGATGTTCACCCCCCTGCGCCTGCGCGGCCTCGAACTGCGCAACCGCGTCGTCGTCTCGCCCATGGACATGTACGCGGCCGTCGACGGGCTGCCCGCCGACTTCCACCTCGTCCACCTCGGGGCCCGGGCGCTCGGCGGCGCGGGACTCACCATGACCGAGATGGTCTGCGTCAGCCCCGAGGGCCGCATCACCCCCGGCTGCACGGGTCTGTGGAACGACGAACAGGCCGCCGCCTGGCGGCGGATCACCGACTTCGTCCACACCTCCGCGCCCGGCGCCGCCATCGGTGTGCAACTCGGCCACTCCGGCCGCAAGGGCTCCACGAAGCTGATGTGGGAGGGCATCGACCAGCCCCTGGAGAGCGGCAACTGGCCGCTGACGGCCGCCTCCCCGCTCCCGTACGAACCGGGCGTCAGCCAGGTCCCCGCAGAGCTGGACCGTGCCGGACTGGACGCCGTGCGGGAGCAGTTCGTGGCGGCCGCCCGGCGCGCCGCCGACTCCGGCTTCGACCTCCTCGAACTCCACTGCGCCCACGGATACCTGCTCTCCGGCTTCCTCTCCCCGCTCACCAACCGTCGCACCGACGCCTATGGCGGAGCACCGGCCGGGCGGTTGCGCTTCCCCCTCGAAGTCTTCGACGCCGTACGCGAAGTCTGGCCGCCGGAACGGCCGATGACGGTGCGGATCTCCGCCACCGACTGGGCCGAGGGCGGCAACGACGCCGAGGACGCCGTCACGATCGCCCGCGCCTTCGCCGACCACGGGGCCGACGCCATCGACGTCTCCACCGGCCAGGTCGTGGCCGAGGAGCGCCCCGAGTACGGCCGCTCCTACCAGACCCCGTACGCCGACCGGATCCGCAACACCGTCGACGTCCCCGTCATCGCCGTCGGCGCGATCTCCTCCTGGGACGACGTCAACTCCCTGCTCCTGGCGGGCCGCGCCGACCTCTGCGCCCTGGCCCGCCCCCATCTGTACGACCCGCACTGGACCCTCCACGCGGCGGCCGAACAGGGCTACAGCGGCCCCGGCGCTCCCTGGCCCCTTCCGTACGGCGCGGGCAGCCGCCCCCCGCCCACCGGCCGCACCGACGGACCGAAGCCCCGGCTCACGCTGGAGTGAGGCAGCCGTGGCACCGGCACGGGACGGGGTGCGGCACACCGCCCCAGTGCTCCTCGCGGTACCGCGGGGCCAGGCGGGCCAGCAGGGCGGCCAGCTCCTCGGCGTGCTCCCGCGTGGCCCATGACCCGTCGACGCCCACCGCCGCCACGCGGCGCAGCACCGCCGGGCTGTACACCGCGACCGGCCGGAAGGTGTGGAGGTTGCGGGTCGCCATGTCGATGGTGATGTACGCCCCGGTGTGCCGGCCGCGCCCGACGGTGGTCAACTCCTCGTGCGCCATGCCCCCATAGGTCTTGACGACGTGCACCTTCGACCCGCCCCGGTACGACTTGGTCCCGGGCCGCAGTTGCTGCCCGCCGTCGCCGTACCGCCGCCACCGCACCACGTTCGCGGCGACGAGCCACAGCGGCTCCGCCGTCACGTGCTCCTCAACCATGGGGACGGTCAGGGGCACCTCGGCCACGGTCTCCTCGGCCACGGGCTCCGCCGACGCGGGCTCCGCGCTCACGGCTTCCTCCTCAACAGCAGCCGGTCCGCCACCGGTTCGTAGCCGATGCGCAGATATACGCCGTTGCTCGTCGGGTTGGCGAGGTCGGAGAACAGCACGACCTCCGCAGCCCCCGCCTCCCGGGCCGCCCGGCCGGCCTCGTCGGTCACGGCGGCCGCGTACCCCCGGCCGCGAAGCTCCGGCGGGGTGTACACCAAGGTCACCCGCACCGTGCCCGCCAGCATCCGGGAGCGCCCCGCGAGAGCCACCGGAGCCCCGCCGCTCTCCCAGAGGGTGAGCGCCCCGCGTTTCGTGCCCTCGTCCACCAGCCATTCGGCCGAGGACTTCGACTGCCCGGTCTCCTCGGCGAAACCGCGCACCCACTCCACGAGCAGCGCCCGGTCCGCCGGCGTCGCCGCCCTGGCGCGGCCCTCCGGCGCGGGTGAGGGCGGTCGCGGCGGGCCCAGCCGGTACAGCCGCTGCTCCTGCTCGGTCCGGTAGCCGGGGAGCCGGGTGGCCAGCAGCGCCGCGGTGTCCCGGTCCGCGTCGACGGCGTCCAGATCCGGGCCCGCTCCCAGGGCGTCGGCCAGCGGACCCACGGCCTCGGCCGGCACGGCGTTCAGCAGCGCGGGATGCGGCGGAGTGCGCAGCACGGTCCCCGCCACCGCCCCGTCCGCCCCGCACCACCAGCCGAGCACCGGATCGCCCCCGCCGTAGTGGTGCGGGCCCGCACGTCTCAGCCGCTCGGTGACGGTCAGCGCCACCGTGTGCTCGACGGGCCGCGCGGCGAGCGACGCGCCGGCCACGGCGAGGAACGTGGCGACGTCGTTCGTGAAGGTCCAGGTCATGCCTCATCCTGCCCGTGGGCCGAGGCCCGGGGCACCTGGATTTCACCCCGGCGGGGTCACGGCCGCACGTACCGCTCCCCGGCGTCCCGCAGCCGCTCGTGCAGCCGGTCGAACACCTCCGCCGACCGCCCGCCCGGCCAGTCCCCGGGCAGCAGCTCCGACGGCAGACCGGGGTCCGCGTAGGGGAGTTGCCGCCACGAGTCCAGGGCCAGCAGATAGTCCCGGTAGGCGGTCTGCGGGCGGGGTGCGTCGCCGGTGTCCCCGGCCGCCTCCCAGTCCCGCAGCACCGGCTCGTGCAGCTCCAGGAACTCGTGGTGCAGCCGGGCCACCGCCGGCAGGTCCCACCAGCGGGCCACCGCCTCGCGGGTGGCGGCGAAACCGAGGTGCTCGCCGCGGAACAGCTCCACGTACGGGGCGAGTCCGAGCCGCTCCAGGGTGTGCCGGGTCTCCTCGTACAGCCCGGCCGGCGCGATCCACACCCCGGGCGCGGCCGTGCCGAAGCCGAGCCGGGCCAGCCGGGAGCGCAGCAGATGGCGCTTGTTGCGCTCCGCCTCGGGCACGGAGAACACCGCGAGCACCCAGCCGTCGGAGAGCCGCGGCCCGGGCCGCCCGTAGATCCTCCGGTCCCCGTCGTCCAGCAGCTGCCGGGCGTCCGGCGACAGCGCGTACCCCGCCGAACCGTCCGCCGCACGGGCGGCCACCAGCAGGCCGCGCCGCTTCAGCCGCGAGACGCACGAGCGTACGGAAGGGGCGTCGACGCCCACGGCGTGCAGCAGACGGATCAGCTCCGACACCGCGAAAGGTGCCCCGTCCGGCGGGCGGCCGTAGGCGCCGTAGAGCGTGACGATCAGGGAACGGGGGGTGCGCAACTCGGCCACGTGATCACTCTAGGGTCTTTCGCTCGGAACAGGTCCCGAGCCCGGCATGATCCGGACGAGAGGCCTCAGAGGTGCTGGTCCCGCAGCAGGAACCGCTGGAGTTTTCCGGTGGCCGTCCGGGGCAGGGACGCCTGGAAGACGAAGACCCGCGGGCACTTGTGCGGGGCCAGGTTGGCCTTCATATGGGCGCGCAGCGAGTCCGCGGTCTGCTCCGAGCCCTCCGTCAGCACCACGTGCGCCACCACGATCTCGCCCCGCAGTTCGTCCGCCCGGCCCACCACGGCGGCCTCCGCGACCTCCGGATGGCGCAGCAGGGCGTCCTCCACCTCAGGGCCCGCGATGTTGTAGCCGGAGGAGATGATCATGTCGTCGGCGCGGGCCACGTAGCGGAAGTAGCCGTCCGGTTCGCGGACGAAGGTGTCGCCGGTCATGTTCCAGCCGTGCCGGACGTACTCCGTCTGCCGGGGGTCGGAGAGATAGCGGCAGCCGACCGGACCGCGTACGGCCAGCAGCCCCGCCTCGCCGTCGGGCAGCTCGTCCCCGCGCTCGTCCACCACCCGGGCCTGCCAACCCGGCACGGGCACCCCGGTCGTGCCCGGCCGGATCGCGTCGTCGGCGGCGGAGATGAAGATGTGGAGCAGTTCGGTGGCCCCGATGCCGTTGATGATGCGCAGCCCCGTCGCCTCGTACCAGGCCCGCCAGGTCGCCTCGGGGAGGTTCTCCCCGGCCGACACGCAGCGCCGCAGCGCCGAGAGGTCGTGGCCGTCCAGCTCCCCGAGCATGGTGCGGTAGGCCGTCGGCGCGGTGAACAGCACCGAGACCCGGTGCCGGACCAGGGCGGGCAGCAGCTGCCGCGGGCCCGCCTGCTCCAGCAGCAGCGTCGAGGCCCCGGCCCGCAGCGGGAAGACCAGCAGCCCGCCCAGGCCGAACGTGAAGCCCAGTGGCGGACTGCCCGCGAACACGTCGTCGGCCGAGGGGCGCAGCACATGCCGGGAGAAGGTGTCGGCGATGGCCAGGAGGTCCCGGTGCAGGTGCATACAGCCCTTGGGGCGCCCGGTGGTCCCCGAGGTGAACGCGATGAGCGCGACCTCGTCGGCGGCCGTGTCCACCGCCCGGTACGGCCCGGTCCTGGCCTCGGCCAGCCGGGTCAGGTCCCCGGCCGCGTCCCCGCCGAACAGGGTGATCCGCAGGCCCTCCACGTCCGCCTCCGCCAGGTCCCGCGCCGACCGGGCGTCGCACAGGGCGTGGCCGATCCGCGCCAGCGAGCAGATGGTGGCCAGTTCCGTCGCGCGCGCCTGCGCCAGTACGGTGACGGCGACAGCGCCCGCCTTCATGACGGCGAGCCAGCAGGCGGCAAGCCAGGGCGTCGTCGGCCCGCGCAGCAGTACCCGGTTGCCCGGCACGACGCCCAGGTCGTCCGTCAGCACATGGGCGATGCGGTCCACCGTCTCCCGCAGCTCTCCGTAGCTCCAGACGCTCCCGTCGCCGGAGAGCAGCGCGGGGCGGTCCCCGCCCCGTTCCTCGACGGTCCGGTCCAGCAGTTCGTGCCCGCAGTTCAGCCGGTCGGGGTAGCGCGGCGCGGGATCCTCCAGGAGGAGCTCCGGCCACTGCTCCGGCGGCGGGAGATGGTCGCGCGTGAAGGTGTCGGCGTGGGCGCCCGCGGCGTGCCCGGACGGCTCGGGATGCGCGCCGGGGACGCGTACGGACGCGTCGGCGGCGGCTGTGGGCGTGTTCGGCGAGGAATTCGGCTCCATGAAGGATCGCCCCCTTGTCGCCTCTGGAGCGTATCGTTTGGGTGACGGTAGTCAACGGTCCGCGATAAGACATGACGTGCGATGCGACGAAGCGACGAGAAGCCACGCAACGCGACAGGGCAGCCGACGCGACAGGGCACGTAACGCGACAGGGCACCCGACACGATGGGACACGACGCGACACGACGCGACAAGAGAGGCGCCGCCATGACGGCATTCTCCCTCGAACCGGAACAAACCGCCTGGTGCGAGGAGCTCCGCACCCTCGCCGCGCGGGAACTGCGCCCGCTCGCGGAGAAGGGGGAGCCCGGGCGCGTCAACCGCCCGCTGCTGGCCGCTCTCGGCGAGCAGGGCCTCCTCGGCCGGATGCTGGGCTCCGGGGCGCTGGACCTGTGCCTGCTGCGCGAATCCCTGGCCCGGGGCTGCACCGAGGCCGAGACCGCCCTCGCCCTCCAGGGCCTCGGCGCCACTCCGATCGTCCAGGCGGGCACCGCCGCCCACCGCGAGCGCTGGCTCCCCGAGGTGCGGGCCGGGCGGGCCGTCGCCGCCTTCGCGCTGAGCGAGCCGGGTGCGGGTTCCGACGCGGCGGCCCTGAGCCTGGCCGCCGAACACACCCCGGCCGGCTGGGCGCTCACCGGCGAGAAGTGCTGGATCTCCAACGCCCCCGAGGCCGACTTCGCCGTGGTCTTCGCCCGGACGACCCCCGGCGCGGGATCCCGCGGCGTCACCGCGTTCCTGGTCCCGTCCGACCGCCCCGGACTCACCGGCTCCGCCCTCGACATGCTCTCCCCGCACCCCATCGGCACCCTGGAGTTCGACGGCGTACCGGTCACCGCCGACGACGTGCTCGGCGAGCCCGACCGGGGCTTCCGCGTCGCGATGAACACCCTCAACCTCTTCCGGCCCAGCGTCGGAGCCTTCGCCGTGGGGATGGCCCGTGCCGCCCTCGACGCGACCCTGGAGCACACGGCCCACCGCACCGCGTTCGGCGGCCCCCTGAGCGACCTCCAGGCCGTCTCGCACCAGGTCGCGGAGATGGCCACCCGCACCGAGGCCGCCCGCCTCCTGGTGTACGCGGCGGCCGCCGCGTACGACGCGGGGGAGAGCGGCGTGCCCCGCCGGGCGGCGATGGCCAAGCTGTACGCCACCGAGACCGCGCAGTACGTCGTCGACGCCGCCGTCCAGCTGCACGGCGCCCGCGCCCTGCGCCGGGGCCATCTGCTCGAACACCTCTACCGCGAGGTCCGCGCGCCGCGGATCTACGAGGGCGCGAGCGAGGTGCAGCGCACCATCATCGCCAAGGAGCTGTACGCGAGCGCCGCCCAGCGGCCCGAGCCCTCCGCCGAGCAGCGCCACGACCAGCTGTCCCGTGACGCGCTGCCCCGTGATCAGCAGTCCCTCGCCCAGCAGTCCCTCGCCCAGCAGCCCGCCGCCCAGCAGCCCGCCGCCCCGGAGCCCGTGGAGCCCGCGGGCCTCACCCAGGAGCCGCCCGCATGAGTCCGTCCCACCGGATCAACCCGGCCGAACTCTCCCCGCCCACCGGCTTCAGCCACGCCGTCGTCGCCACCGGCGGGCACCTGGTCTTCCTCGCCGGGCAGACCGCACTCGACCCGGACGGAAAGGTCGTCGGGGCCACCCTGCCCGACCAGTTCGCCGTCGCCCTGGGCAACCTGCTCACCGCTCTCCACGCGGCCGGCGGCGCCCCCGCCGACCTCGCCCGGGTCACCGTCTACGCCACCGACATCGCCGACTACCGCTCCCACGCCCCCGAGCTGGGCCGGATCTGGCGCAGGCTCGCGGGGCGCGACTACCCGGCGATGGCCGTCATCGGGGTGGCCCGGCTCTGGGACGAGCAGGCGATGGTCGAGATCGACGGGGTCGCGGTGCTGCCGTGAGCCGGGCGTCCGAGTAGCGGCGGGAGGACGGCGGGCGAGGCTGAAGGGGTCCGGATGCCGAGCTGACCGGGAGAGCCAGCGGTGACCAGCCCGCCGCCCCCGCGCCCCGCCGCCCGCTCCTATGACGGCGAGGGCATCGTCGTCCGATTCGACGCGCACCGCTGCCTGCAGGCCGACGGGGTGCCGCACGTACGCGGGGATCTCGAAGTCGCCACCCCCCGCGGACCGCGCCACGAGACCCGGGTGATGCTCCGCGGCTGCGGCGCCACCGGCAACACGCCGTACTGCGACCACAGCGGACCCTGCGCCGGACACGGCTGAGGCGCCCCTCCCGCAGACAGCGGCCGGGAGGCGCGCGGCGCGCCGGTCGAGTGAATCAGCCTGAGGGATATATCTGTATTTAGTGCCTTTTATTTCGGATGCCCCGTCGTCGCCCGAACCGGACACCCCTCGGTGATCGCGCTCATCGTCGCCCACTTCGCGCTCGCGGCCTGCGCGGGCCCGCTGGTGCACCGGCTCGGCCGCCGGGCCTTCGTCGTGCTGGCCCTGCCGCCGGCGGCGGCCACCGTCTGGGCCCTCACCCGCTGGAGCACCGCCGCGTCCGGAGGCGCGGACACCTGGTCCTGGCAGTGGATCCCGGACTACGGCGTCGCCCTCGACCTCCGCCTGGACGCGCTGGCCGAACTGATGGTGCTGCTCGCCGCCGGGGTCGGCGCGCTCGTCCTGCTCTACTGCGCCTCCTACTTCACCGACGACACCCCGCAGCTGGGCCGCTTCGCCGGGAACCTGCTCGCCTTCGCGGGCGCGATGCTCGCCCTCGTCCTCGCCGACGACCTGATCACGCTCTATGTGTTCTGGGAACTGACCACGGTCTTCTCCTACCTGCTGATCGGCCACGGCAGCGAACACCGGCACAGCCGCCGCTCCGCCCTCCAGGCCCTCGTCGTCACCACGTTCGGCGGCCTCGCCATGCTCGTCGGCTTCCTGATCCTCGGTCAGGCCGCCGGCACCTACCGGATCTCCGCGATCGTCGCCGACCCGCCCGAGACGACCCTCGCCGTGTCCGTCGCCGTCGTCCTCGTGCTGTGCGGGGCCCTGTCGAAGTCCGCGATCTGGCCGTTCTCCATGTGGCTGCCGAACGCCATGGCCGCGCCGACCCCCGTCAGCGCCTATCTCCACGCCGCCGCGATGGTCAAGGCCGGTGTCTACCTGGTCGCCCGGCTCGCCCCCGCCTTCGCCGACGTCCCCGTCTGGAAACCCGTCGTGCTCGTCCTCGGCGGCGCGACCATGCTGCTCGGCGGCTGGCGGGCGCTGCGCCTGAACGACCTCAAGCTCGTCCTCGCCTACGGAACCGTCAGCCAGCTCGGCTTCCTGACCCTGCTCGCCGGGACCGGCAACCGCGACGCCGCGCTTGCCGCCGCCGCGATGATCCTCGGGCACGCCCTCTTCAAGGCCCCGCTCTTCCTCGTCACCGGCATCGTCGACCACGCGGCCGGCACCCGCGACCTGCGCGAACTGTCCGGGGTCGGCCGCTCCCTGCCGTACGTCGCCGGTGTCGGCGCCCTCGCCGCCGCCTCCATGGCCGCCCTCCCGCCGCTGCTCGGCTTCGCCGCGAAGGAGGCCGCGTTCGAGGCGCTGCTGCACGGCTCCGCCGCCGACCGGTGGGCGCTGGCCGTCGTCGTCGCCGGGTCCGCGCTGACCACCGCGTACAGCCTGCGGTTCCTCTGGGGCGCGTTCGCCCGCAAGCCCGGCGTCCCCGAGACCCCCGTCCACCGCGTCGGGTGGGCCTTCCTCGCCCCGCCCGCCCTGCTCGCCGCCCTCGGCCTGCTCCTCGGCCCCGGTGTCGGCTGGACCGACCGGCTGCTGGGCGCGTACGCCGACACGTTCCCGGCAGAGGGGAAGCCGTACCACCTCGCGCTCTGGCACGGGTTCGGTACCGCGCTGCTCCTGTCGGCCCTCGCCTGGGCCGCCGGCGCCGTGCTCTTCCTCGGCCGCGCCCACGTCACCCGGCTCTCCCGCCGGATCGCCTGGCCCACCGCCGACAGCGTCTTCGGCCATCTGCTGCTCGGGCAGGAACGTCTCGCCCTCCAGGTCACCGGCTTCATCCAGCGCGGCTCCCTCTCCGTGTACCTCGCCACCACCCTCCTCGTCATGCTCGCCGGGCAGCTCACCGTCCTCGTGGTCGACACCCCCTGGAACGGGGCCGTACGCCCCCGGCTCTGGGACAACCCGCTCCAGGGCGCGGTCGCCGCCCTGACCTGCGCCGCCGCCCTGCTCTGTCTGACGGTCCGCCGGCGCATGAAGGCCGTCGTCCTGGCCGGCCTCACCGGATACGGCACCGCCCTGCTCTTCGTCGTCCAGGGAGCACCCGACCTGGCGCTCACCCAGTTCTGCGTCGAGACCGTCTCGATGATCGTCTTCGTGCTGGTGCTGCGCCGGATGCCCGTCCACTTCCACGAGACCGTCAGCACCTGGCGGCGGGCCGCCCGCATCCCGACGGCCCTCGCGGCGGCCGCCACCGTCGGCGTCGGCATGTGGGTCGCCGCCGCCGCGCGCACCGCCGAACCGGCCGGCGCCGCCATGGTCCGGGAGGTCGCCGACCACGGGCTCAAGGACGTCGTGGCCACCATCCTCGTCGACCTGCGCGCCTGGGACACGATGGGGGAGTCCGCCGTGCTCGCCGCCGCCGCGATCGGCGTCACCAGCCTCATCTACCTGCACCGCCGCAGCGAGGGCACCATGGTCCAGGAGGAGTTGCGGGGGCGTACCGCCTGGTCCCTGTCGGCGCACCACTCCTCCCGACTGCCGCAGGGCGACGACGCGGCCCCCGAACGCGGCTGGCTGGCCGCCGGAGCCACCCTCGCGCCCGAGCACCGCTCGATCGTCTTCGAAGTGGTGGCCCGGCTGCTGTTCCACCCGATCCTCGTGCTCTCGGTCTATCTGCTGTTCTGCGCCGAGTCCCTGCCCGGCGGCGGGTTCGTCGCCGGGCTCGTCGCCGGACTCGCCCTGATCACCCGCTACCTGGCGGGCGGCCGCTTCGAACTCGCCCAGGCCGCCCCCCTGCAACCAGGACTCTTCACCGGGCTCGGCCTCTTCATCTCCACCGGCGTGGGCCTCCTCGGACTCGCCGAGGGCACCGTCCTGCACGCCTTCACGTACTACGGACACCTGCCGGTCTTCGGCGACTACCACCTGAGCACCTCGGTCCTCTTCGACTTCGGCGTCTACCTGCTGGTCCTCGGCGTCGTCCTGGACATCGTGCGGGCACTCGGCGCCAAGATCGACCGGCAGATCGAACGGGCGGCGGGCGTCCTCGCCCCCGAAGGCGGCCCCGAGGCGGGAGGGACCCCCCGATGATCGTCAGCGCCTCGCTCCTCGCCACCGCCGTCGTGCTCTGCGCCGTCGGCGGCATCCTCATGCTCACCCGCCCGCTGACCCGCATCCTGCTCGGCGCCGTCATCCTCGGCAACGGCATCAACCTGCTGGTCCTCTCCTCCACCGGCCGGGCCGGCGCCGCGCCCCTGCTCTACGGGGTGTCCCTGAGCCGGGTCACCGACCCGCTGCCCCAGGCCATCGCGCTGACCGCCATCGTCATCACCCTGGCCACCACCGCCTTCCTGCTGGCCATGGCCTACCGCAGCCACCAGATCACCGGCACCGACGAGGTCCACGACGACCTGGAGGACCGCCGCGTCGTGCTGCGCGCCGAAGTGCTCGGCGAACGCGCCCAGTTGCGCGAACAGTTCCGGTCCGGGGCCGAACCCACCGCTGAGGAGCGCGAACGCTACCGGGAGGAGCGCCGTCGGCTCCGCGACCGGCTCCGCGCCGACCGCGCCCGCCAGGCCCGGGGCCGCGACGCCTCCGGCAACCTGTGGAACGACGTGCTGGGCGCGGACCCGGAGGACTACGCACGTGACGGCGACGCCAAGGCGGACGACCGCTACCCCCGCGACCGAGGAGCCGACGGATGAACGCGCTCGTCCCCCTGCCCGTGCTGCTGCCCCTGTGCGCCACCGGCCTCAGCCTCGCCTTCGGCACCCGTCTGGGGCGCTTCCAGCGCTTCATCAGCGTCGCCGTGCTGTCCGCCGTACTCGCGCTCTCGGTGATCCTCATGATCGCCGCCGACCGGCAGGGCCCGCTCTCCGTCCACCTCGGCGACTTCGCCCCGCCGCTCGGCATCACCCTGGTCGCCGACCGGCTGTCCGGGCTGATGCTCACGGTCTCCTCGGCCATCACGCTCTGCGTGCTCGTCTACTCCCTCGGCCAGGGCATGACCGACCGGGACAAGGAGACCCCGCTCGCCGTCTTCCACCCCGCCTATCTGATCCTCGTCGCAGGGGTCTCCTGCACCTTCCTCGCCGGCGACCTCGTCAACCTCTACGTCGGCTTCGAGATCATGCTGGTCGCCAGCTTCGTCCTGCTCACCCTCGGCGGCACCGGACCCCGGATGCGGGCGGGCTCCACGTACGTGATCATCTCGCTGTTCTCCTCGATGCTCTTCCTCACCGCCATCGCCATGACGTACGCGGCCACCGGCACCGCCAACTTCGGCCAGCTCGCGGGACGGCTGGCCGACCTTCCCATCGGCGTGCAGACGCTGATCCAGGCGCTGCTGCTGACCGTCTTCGCGATCAAGGCGGCCGTCTTCCCGCTCGCCGCCTGGCTCCCCGACTCCTACCCCACGGCCCCGGCCCCCGTGACCGCCGTCTTCGCCGGACTGCTCACCAAGGTCGGCGTCTACTGCATGCTCCGCACCGAGACCCTGCTCTTCCCCGGCAACCGTCTCGGCGACCTCCTGATGGCCGTCGCGCTGGCCTCGATGGTCATCGGCATCCTCGGCGCGGTCGCCCAGACCGACCTGAAGCGGCTGCTCTCCTTCACCCTGATCAGCCACATCGGCTACATGGTCTTCGGGATCGGCCTCGCCACCCGCGAGGCGTACGGCGGGGCCATCGTGTACGTCGCCCACCACATCACCGTCCAGACGACCCTGTTCCTCGTCGCCGGACTCATCGAACGCCGGGGCGGCACCACGGAGCTGACCCGGCTCGGCGGGCTGGCCAGGGCCGCGCCGACGCTCGCCGTGCTGTTCTTCGTCCCCGCGATGAACCTCGCCGGAATCCCCCCGCTGTCCGGCTTCATCGGCAAGCTCGGGCTGATGCGCGCCGGCGTCGCCGACGGCGGCGGCTGGGCCTGGCTGCTGGTCGCGGGCTCGGCGGCCACCAGCCTGCTGACGCTGTACGTGGTCGCCAAGGTCTGGAACCTGGCCTTCTGGCGGGCCGCCCCGCCCGGCCAGGCCGCCGCCGGCACGGTCCTGGAGTCCGGCGACGACAGCGACGACGACGCGGACGCGGGCCCCGACCGGATCCGCGGCACCGGTGACGAGGGCATCGCCCCGGCCCACCGCCCGGCGGGGCAGGCCGTCGCCGCGACCCTGCACGCACGGGCCGTCATCACCACCAGCCGGCTGCCCCGCCCGATGATCGCGGCCACCGCGGCGACCATCGCGATCGGCCTCGCCTTCACGGTGTTCGCCGACCCGCTCACCGCCTTCACCGACCGCACGGCCGCCGAGATCCTCCAGCGGACCCCTTACGTCCAGGAGGTGCTGGGCCGGTGAAACGCATCCTGCGCCTCTCGTTCCGCAACGCCGATCTGCCGCCGCTGAGCTGCGAACTCGGCACCCGCCGACGCGTGCTGGACCTGCCGCTGATCGCCTGGCTCACCGTCATCTGGGTGCTGCTCTGGTCCACCCTCACCTGGGCCAACGTCATCACCGGCCTGGTCGTCTCGGTCGCCGTCTGCCTCGCCTTCCCGCTGCCCCGGGTCGACCTCGGACTGCGGCTCCACCTCTGGGGCATCCTGCGCCTGGTCGGCTACCTCGTCTGCGACATGTACACATCGGGGGTGAAGGTCACCCGGCAGATCTTCTCCGGCCTGCCGCACCGGGCCGCCGTGATCGGGGTGCCCCTGCGCTGCCGCAGCGACCTGATGCTCGCGGCCACCGCCGTCGCCGTCTCCAACGTTCCCGGCGGCTCCATCATCGAGGTGCGCCGGGCCACCGCCACGGTCTTCCTGCACGTCCTGGACGCCGACCGGCCCGAGGAGCTCGAAGCCGCCCGGCGCCAGGTGTGGCGGATCGAGGAACTGACCGTACGGGCCTTCGGCACCCCCGACGAGATCGCCCGGGTCGCCGAACCCCCGCCACCGCCCCAGCTCGCCGCAGGGAGGCCCGCGCCATGACCGCGCCCGAACAGGTCGACCGCATCCTGCTGACCGCCGCCGTCGTCCTGATCCTGCTCGCCGGGGCCCTGCTGCTGGCCCGGATCTGGCGGGGCCCCTCCATGCTGGACCGGGCCATCTCCCTGGACGTGTGCGCCGCCCTGATCATCGCCGGCCTCGCCGCCAAGTCGGCGTTCGCCCGTGACCCGTTCTACTTCCCGATCATGCTGGTGCTGGCGTTCCTCGGGTTCACCGGCTCGGTGGGCATCGCCCGCTTCATCGCCGTACGCGACCGGCCCCGCGACACGCCCCGCTCCCCGCGCCCCGACGACACCGAGGAGGGCCCGGGATGAATCTCTGGCACCAGATCGCCGACACGGCCGGCGCCGCACTGCTCCTCGTCGGCGCCGCGATCTGTCTGCTCGGGGTGATCGGCATGATCCGGCTCCCGGACGTCCTCTCCCGCAGCCACGCGGCGACCAAGCCACAGACCCTCGGCATGATCCTGGTCCTGGCCGGGGTCGCGCTGCGGCTGCGCGGCGGCATGGAACTCGCCACCCTCGGCCTCATCGCCTTCTTCCAGATGCTCACCGGCCCGGTGGCCTCGCACCTGGTGGCCCGTTCCGCGTACCGCACCGGGCAGATCGAACACGGCGACCTGCTCTTCGACGAACTGGACGAGCAGCTCACCGACGGCAAGTGAGCGCGCGTCGGGCTTCAGGCCCCCGGTACCCGGTCCAGGAATCCACTCACCGAACTGATCCGGCCGTCGTCGGCGAGCCGGGCCACATCGAACCCGGCCACCGGCGCGGAGCCGTCCGCGGGGGAGACCAGCTCCCAGGAGAACCGGACCAGGTCGTGGTGCCCGTCGGCCGTCCCGGCGGGCCGGAACCGGAAGCCGGGGAACTGCTCGTGCACGCCGCCGATCACGGCCGCCAGTCCCTCGTGTCCTCGTACGTCGGCCAGCGGGTCGGTGTAGCGGGCGTCGGTGGTGAACGCGGCGGCCACGGCCTTCGCCCGCTCCTCGGCGCCGGTGGTGTTCCAGGCGGCGAAGTAGCGCTGGACGGCCTCGTCGTACGCGGTCATGGTCTGCCCTCTCCTTCTGCGCCCCGTGGGTCCGGGGTGATGGCCCCACCTTGGCCCGGGGGGCGGGGCACCGTCGATTACCCCGGACGTAAGGGAGCTCCGTGTGCGGCTCCGCGACCGGGCGTAGGGTCGCGGGAGAGCGCGCATCGCGCAGGACGAGCGGGGGCAGGGAAGCATGACGTACGGAGCGGTCACGGCGGTCAGCACCAGTGGCGGGCACACGTTCAGCAAGGAGAGCCGGGACAGCGTGACGCTGCTTGCCGGACTCGGCGTCGAGGGCGACGCCCACGCGGGCGAGACGGTCAAGCACCGGTCCCGGGTCGCGCAGGACCCCACCCAGCCCAATCTGCGGCAGGTCCACCTGATCCACGAGGAACTGTTCACGGAGCTGGCCGACGCCGGATTCACCGTGGCTCCCGGAGAGCTGGGTGAGAACCTCACCACCCGGGGCATCGACCTGCTCGCCCTCCCCACCGGCACGCGCTTGAGGATCGGCGACGACGCGGTCGTCGAGGTCACCGGCCTGCGCAACCCCTGCCTCCAGATCGAGGCCTTCCAGGAAGGGCTGCTGAAGCAGGTCGTCGGCCGGGACGCGACGGGCGCGGTCGTGCGCAAGGCGGGTGTCATGAGCGTGGTCCGCCGCGGCGGTGTGGTCCGTCCCGGCGACACGGTCACCGCCGAACTCCCCGCCGGGCCGCACCGCCCGCTGGAACGCGTCTGATCCCCACACCGTCCTGTCCCCGCCAAAGCGCCCACGGGCCGGTGTGCGCATGCCATGATGCGGGCAATGCCGGACGCTGGGGGGCGTATGGGAAGCACGGGCACAGTGCTGCGCGAACTGCGCGGCGCACAGAAGAGCGCCAAGGGCGTCTCGCTCTATTCGCGGTACGTGAACCGGCCCGCCGGGCGGGTGCTCGCGGCCGGGGCGTACCGAATGGGAATGACGCCCAATCACGTCACGCTGACGAGCGCGCTTTTCACGTACGGCGCGGTGGCGTCGGTCGCGCTCGTCGAGCCGTCCTGGGCGCTCGGCGCCCTGGTCTGGGCGGCCCTGGCGGTCGGCTTCGCCTTCGACTCCGCCGACGGGCAGCTCGCCCGGCTCACCGGCCGGGGAGGGCCCGACGGGGAGTGGCTGGACCATGTCGTGGACTGCGGGAAGCTGCTGCTCGTCCACGCCGCGGTCCTGATCTCCTTCTACCGCTTCGGTGAACTGCCCAGCGAGGCTTGGCTGTTGCTTCCACTGGGTTTCCAGCTGGCGGCGGTGGTGACCTTCTGCGCGGGACTGCTGCGCGAACAGCTCGGCAAGGCGGCGGTGAGTGCCCGGGGTCCGTCCTGGGCGGCGCCGGACGCGGCGGCGCCCGTCTCCCGGGTGCGGGCCGTGGCGCTGCTGCCCGCCGACTACGGGGTGTTCTGCCTGGTGTTCCTGCTGCTCGGCGCACCCGGGGCCTTCCGCGCCGGGTACGCCGTGCTCGCGGTGGTGCAAGCGGTGTTCCTGGCGGCCTTCCTCGCCAAGTGGTTCAGGGAGCTGAAAGCGCTCCGGGCCGGTTGACGAGCACGTCCAGCGCCCGGCGCAACTGGGTGCTGGACGTGTGCACGGTGTACGGGAAGTAGACGACCTCCACGCCCACTTCGGCGAAGTCGCGCTCCAGCCTCTCCCCCTTGTCCGTGCCCCGCCAGTCGTCCCCCTTGAAGATCACGTCGAACCGGACCTGCTGCCAGGTCTCGACCTTGTCCGGCACGGTCTCCACGAACGCGGCGTCCACGAAGCGCACGCTGCGGACGATCTCCAGTCGTTCGCGGAGCGGGATCACCGGCGTGTGCCCCTTGGCGAGGGCGGCCATCTCGTCCGACACGACCCCCGCGACCAGGTAGTCGCACTGACTGCGGGCATGCCGCAGGATGTTGAGGTGCCCGACGTGGAACAGGTCGTACACCCCGGGCGCGTAACCCACCCTGTGCTGCACCATCCGTATCTCTCCCCCCACGGTGAACGTGATCCGGTGATGTTCCAACGACCTTACTGTGAAGAACACTTGTGCAAGCCGTGAACGGATAAGCTCGGCAGGGGCTGTTCCCCGGAGGGGACAGCGGCTGTCGTGGGGGGAAGGCGATCGTCCGATGTCCGAAGCGTCAAGGTCCAGTCCGATACGAGGCCGCCGACTTCTGGTGGTTTCGACCAACTACGCACCGGAGCTCACGGGCATAGGCCCGTACGCCACCCAACTGGCCGAGCACTGGGCCGCGTCCGGGGCCCGGGTCCGGGCACTCACCGGTATGCCGCACTACCCCTCCTGGCGGCTGGAGGAGGCGTACCGGGGCATCTGGAGGACGGTGGAGATACGCGGCGGCGTCGGCGTGCACCGGCGCCGGCACTATGTGCCGCCCCGTCAGACCGCTCTGCGGCGTGCCGCGTTCGAGGCGAGCGTCCTCGCGACCGGACTGTTCGCCCCGCCGCCCGGACGCCCCGACGCCGTGATCTCCCAGATGCCCAGCCTCGCGGGCGGCGTCATCGGAGCCCGCCTCGCCCGTCGCCACCGCGTCCCCCACCTGCCCGTCGTCCAGGACCTGATGGGCGCCGCCGCCGCGCAGAGCGGCATCCGGGGCGGCGGCAGGGCCGCCACCGTCGCCGCGGCCGCCGAGCGGTACGCACTGCGCGGGGCCGCCCTCGTCGGCGTCATCCACGAGAGCTTCGTCCCCGGCGTCACCGCTCTCGGCGTCGACCCCGGGCGTATCCGCCTCGTCCCCAACTGGACCCATGTGCAGGGCCCCACCGCCGACCGGGCCGCGACCCGCGCACGGCTCGGCTGGCCCGAGGGCACCCCGGTCGTCCTGCACTCCGGCAACATGGGGCTCAAGCAGGGGCTGGACGTCCTGGTGGACACCGCCCGCCTCGCCCCCGACGTCCGCGTCGTCCTGATGGGCGACGGCAACCAGCGCGACGCCCTGCGCGCCCGCGCCGGGGGGCTGGCCAACGTGGACTTCCTGGAGCCCGCGGCGGCCGAGGAGTTCACCGACGTCCTCGCCGCCGCCGACGTCCTCGCGGTCACCCAGCGCGCCTCGGTCCTCGACATGAGCGTCCCCTCCAAACTCACCTCCTACTTCACCTCCGGACGCCCCGTGCTCGCCTCCGTCGCCGACGAGGGCGGCACCGCCGACGAGGTGCGCCGCTCGGGCGCCGGGGTCCTCGTCGCCCCCGAGGACCCGGCCGCCCTGCTCGAAGCGGTGCGGAAGCTGGTCGCCGACCCGGCCGCCGCCGACGCCCTCGGGGCCGGGGGCCCGCACTATGTCGCCCGCCATCTGAGCCGGGAAGCGGGCCTCGCACGCTTCGACGACCTGCTCGCCGAGGCCCTGCCGGACGCACAAGGGAGCCCCCGCCGATGACCCCGCACCACCGCGCCCCGGACGACCAGGACGAGCCGGCGCTCCTGCGCGACCAGTTCCGCCAACTCCTGCGCTACCGCTCCCTGCTGGCCACCGGAGTCGTCGTCGGCCTGCTCGGCGGCGGCTATCTCGCCCTCGGCGGCGAGGACACCTACACCGCCACCGGCGAGGTGCTCGTCCGCTCGGCGATCTCCGACCCCTTCGCCGCCGGATCCACCGCGGACAAGGGCATCAACATCGGCTCCGAGCGCCAGACCGCCGTCAGCGACACGGTGGGCACCCTCGCCGCCGGGACCCTCCTCAAGGCGGGCGACGACGTCACCGCCCGCAAGCTGCTCACCGGGCTCCAGGTCACCAACCCGCCCAACACCCTCACCCTCCGCTTCTCCTACACCGCCGCAGCCCCCGAGCAGGCCCGCGCCCGCGCCGAAGCCCTCGCCGGGGCCTACCTGGCCCACCGCAAGGCGCGCACCCTGGAGAGCATCCAGAACATGTCCGACGGCTACCGGGCGCAACTCCGCCCGCTGGAGGAGAAGCGCGACCTGCTGGAGGACCAGACGGGAACGGGCGCGGAGGACGACGTCAGCAGCGCCCGCGCCAACATCATCGTCTCCATCTCCGAGCTGAGCCGGAAGATCTCCGAACTGAAGGCCCTGGACACCACCCCCGGCTACCTCAACAAGAAGCCCGTCGCCCCCACGTCGCCCACCGGCCCGGGACTGCCCCTGCTCCTCGGGCTCGGCGGCGTCGTCGGCCTCGCCCTGGGACTGCTGCTCTCCTGGGTGCGCCTCGTCTTCGACCCCGCCGTACGCTCCCCCCGCGAACTGGTCCGCTCGCTCGGCGCGCCCCTGCTCGGCACCCTGCCCCGGGAGCGCGCCACCGCGGGCAGCCTGCTCGCCATCGGGCGCGGCACCTCCCGGCTGGCCGAGGAGTACCGCGCCGTCGCCTTCCGGCTCGCCTACGACCCGTCGTTCGCCGAGAGCCGCCGTCTGCTGGTCACCGCCCCCCGCGGCGACAACACGGCGGCCGCCGCCGCGGCCGCCAACCTGGCCGCCGCCTTCGCCGAGATGGGCCGCGACGTCCTGCTCGTCGAGGCCGACCTGCGCACCCCATCGCTCGCCCGCGACCTCGGCTCCGGCTCCCACGAGGTGCGCCCGCCGCGCTGGGCCGCCGAGGAGGGCGGCGGCTGGCCCGCCGGCGGCCGCACCAACGTGGACGTGCCCGGCTCCGGGGCCTTCGCCCTGATCCCCGGGACCACCGTCGACAACGTCCCGCGCGCCCTGACCTCCCCGCCCGTCGGCCGCATCGTCGCCGAGGCGGACCGGACCGGCAACGTCGTCATCGTCCTCGCCCCGCCCGTCCTGTCCTACGCGGACGCGGTCGCCCTGGTCGACCGGGTGGCGGGCGTCATGGTCGTCTGCGACCCGCGCGAGGTGCACCGCAGCGACCTCGAACGCATCCGCGAGATCATCGGCGCCTCCGGCGGCGCCGTCCTCGGCGCGCTGCTCCACCCCGGCCACAGGCGGCTGCGGCGCGCGGAGCGACGGGCGAAGCCGACCCGACGCCGGGGCGGTGGCGGCGGCCCCGCCCCCACCGCCCGGCCGGACGCTCCCGAGACCACCGGCGACCCCACCGAGACCCTCGGCCTGCGCGCCTTCACCCAGCCGGCCGCGCGCAGGTGAGAGCCCGCACCGCCGTCCTCTGCTCGGTCGCGGACCAAGGTGTGGCGGCGCTCACCAACATCCTGGTGCTCCTCGCCGCCGCCCGGCTCTCCACCGTCTCCGACTTCGCCCGCTTCTCCGCGGTCTACCTGGTCTTCACGGTGCTCCTCGGCGTCGCGGGCGCGTACACCGGGCAGCCGCTGGTCCTCAAGCGCGGCGCGGGGGAGGAGACCCGGGGCGCCTGCCGGTCCGCGCTCGCCTTCACCGTCCTCGCCTCGACCGCCCTCGGCGCGCTGCTCGCGGCGGTCTGCGTCCTCGTCCCCGGCGACACCGCCCGCGCGCTGATGACGCTCGGCCTCGTGCTGCCCGTGGTGCTGGGACAGGACGCGGGACGGTACGCCTTCGCCACCCTCCAGCGCCCCCATCTCGCCCTGACCGCCGACCTGTTGCGCCTCGCCTGTGTGCTGGCGGCGCTCGCCGCGCAGGACCACGGGGCGTCCCCGGCGCGCCTGATCGCCGCCTGGGGCCTCTCCGCGCTGCCCGCCCTGCTCCTGTCGGCCGCTCTCCTCCACCGGGCCACCGCGGGGGCCCGGATCCGACTGCGCCCGATGCTGCGGCGCGGCCATCTCGGACAGCGCTTCACCGTCGAGTTCGGCGTCGGCAACGCGACCGGTCAGCTGTCGGTCCTCGGCCTCGGCGCGGTCGGCAACCCGCTCCTCGTCGGTGCGCTGCGCGGGGCGACCACCCTGTTCGGGCCGCTCAACGTGCTCTACACCTCGGCCACCTCCTTCGGCCCCCCGCTGCTCGGCCGCATCGGCGACGAACGCCGCCGCGTCCGGGCCACCGCCGCTCTCGCCGCCGTCCTCGCGGCGACCGCCGCGCTCTGGGCCACCGTGCTCGCCCTGCTGCCCGCGCGCGCCGGACGCGAACTGCTAGGCGACACCTGGCCCACGGCTGCCGCCCTGCTCCCCGCGACCGGCAGCCAGTACGCGGCGATGGCCGTCGGCACCTGCGGGCTGCTCGCCCTGCGCATGCTCGACCCGCGCACCACGCTCTCCGTCCAGGTCGTCTTCTCGCTCACCGCCGTGGCGCTCCTCGCGGGCGGATACGCCATCGGGGGTGTCCCGGGCGCCGCCTGGGGACTCGCCCTGGGCTCGCTCTGCAAGGCCGTCGCGACCTGGACCAGAGTGGCCCGGCTCCGCCGCCGGGGGCCCGCGCCCCAGGAGCCCGTCAGCGCCGACGCGCTGCCCGCTGCTCCCTGAACGTGGTGATCAGCATCAGGCACAGCGCCGCGATGGCCAGCTTCCCCACCGCCTGCAACAGCGGCCCGCGCAACAGGATGAAGGTGTATCCGGCGATCAGCGGGGCCGCGATCGCCAGCACACTGCCGGCCCCCGGCCCCGCCCGGGTGACCGCGAGCGCGTACCTGCGGTCGGTGCGGGCCGACGCGTAGCCGATCAGCGCCATCCCGCCGACCATCCCGGCCGGGCCGAGATCGACCCAGAACTCGGTCCACAGCGGCGCCGAGAGGTTGGTCATCCGCAGCCCCATCCACTGCCCGACCCGGACCCCGGTGTCCTCCGGCTTCCCGCTCCACACCGCACGCGGCACGAAGAACAGCGCCGAGCCCGTCAGCTGGCGGCCGTAGGTGTGCCCCCGGGTGTCCACCCACGAGATGGTGTTGGCGAACATCACCATCTGGTCGTAGTCCTTGGTCACCAGCGGATCGAAGACCGAGGCCGACTGCACGGGCCGCTCACCCCCCTCCTCGTACCGGAACTTGTCCGCGTACGGGAACACCACCAGCGCCCCCACCACCCCCGTCGTCAGCACCGTGCGGTAGAACGCCGCACTGCTCGGGAACGCGGTGAACACGAACGCCATCAGCACCGTCAGGAACCAGTAACGGGCATTGGAGACCGGGTTGTTCACCACGAGGTTCAACGCCGCCAGCGCCACCCACACCAGCACCGTCGACGGGGTACGCCGGGCGCGACGGGACGTCGCCAGCCGACGGGTGTAGAACAGCAGCGCCAGCAGCGCCGGGACCTGGCCGAAGCCCTTGATGAACGCCGAGCCCACATTGGACCCCTCCGTCACCACCCCGCTCGCCGCGACGGTCTCGTTGATCTCCTGCCGGCTGGAGAAGAAGACCGCGGGCCCGCCCAGCTTCAGCACGTAGAACGCGCTCGCCGCGAAGGCCAGCAGCACGAGGAGCCGCAGCCGCACCGGATGCGCCCGGGCCGGCCCTCCGCCCGAGCCCCGCGCGGAGGGGGTACGGCGGCGCAGCGGACGCCGAGAGGCCAGCAGCGCCCCCAGGTCGTAGGCCGCACACCCCACCAGGATCATCGCGATCGCGGTCACCAGGTCCTGACGCGGCCCCACCATCGGCGTCGGCGTCTGCCCGATCACCACCTGGGCGAACGGCGCCACGCCCATCGCGATGTACACGAACATCCAGAAGACGCCCTGGAGCAGCCGCCGCCGGGTCGAGAGGATCATCGTCGCCAGCCGGGCCCCCGCATAGCAGGTCAGCACCAGCTGGAGCCAGTACGCCGTGTCCCGGACCCCGCTGCCGGGCTGGGCGGCGATCACCGCGGGCAGGAAGCAGACCAGCCCCAGGACGAGCGGCACGGACAGCGCCCGCGACAGCATCGACCAGGCGATCGGCCGCTCGGGCGGCTCCGGGGGGCCGCCCGGAGCTCCCGGCCGCGCCGGACGAGCGGCCGCGCGGTCGGCCTCCCCCCGCGCCGACGTGTGCACCGACGTCATGCGCCCCCCAGGGATCAGTGAACCGCTGAACACTCTAACGAATCCGCCCACTTGAGGAAGACCGATGGCTACTCTGTGAACAAGTGGCCATGATCGAGGGGAACTCCGGTGAAAATCCTGCATGTTGTCACGCTCCACACTCCGGACCACGCCTTCGGCGGTCCGACCCGGGTGGCGTTCAACCTGTCCAGGGTCCAGCGGGCGGCCGGGGACGACGCCCGCGTCATGGCCCTCGGCGACGGCTTCCCCGACGGTGAACTGCCCCGCCACGTGGAGGGAGTTCCGGTCCACCTCTTCCAGGCGCGGCACCTGCTCCCGATGTTCGAGGTCAGCGGCATCACCTCCGCGGCGCTGCTGAACACCGCGCGCCGCATGATGCGCGGCGCCGACCTCGTACACGTCCATCTGATGCGGGACCTGGTGACCCTGCCCGCGGCGCTCCTCGCGCTCGCGACCCGGACGCCCCTGGTCGTCCAGACCCACGGCATGATCGACCCCACCGAGAAGAGGGTCGCCCAGCTCACCGACCTGCTCGGGGTCCGCAAGGTGCTGCGCGACGCCGACGCCGTCCTGCACCTCACCGAGATGGAGCGGGTCGATGTGAACGCCGTCGCCGCCCCCGTCCCGCTCACCCGCACCGTACGG
Organism: Streptomyces sp. NPDC026589; assembly: GCF_040638385.1. Classification (NCBI taxonomy): domain Bacteria; kingdom Bacillati; phylum Actinomycetota; class Actinomycetes; order Kitasatosporales; family Streptomycetaceae; genus Streptomyces; species Streptomyces sp. NPDC026589. The sequence continues at coordinate 115,645 of NZ_JBEZYG010000007.1, read as the reverse complement.
CTGGTCAACGGTGTGCGCCCGCAGGAGCGCAAGCCCGCCCGCGCCCCCGGCCGTCCGCCCACCGTGCTCTTCCTCGCCCGGATCCAGGAGCGCAAGCGGCCCGAGGACTTCGTCGCCGCGATGCCGCACGTCCTCGCCCGCCACCCGGACGCCCGGTTCGTGCTGGCCGGGCCGGACACCGGCGCGCTGGCCGGCACCCTCGCCCTCGCCCGGAAGCTTGGGGTGGCCGACTCCCTCGACCACGTGGGCCCGTTGGAGCACGACCAGGTCCTGGCAGCCGACCGCGAGGCCGATGTGTATGTGCTGCCGGCGATCGAGGAGCCGTTCCCGGTCTCGGTGCTGGAGGCGATGTCGGTCGGCACCCCGGTCGTCATCACCCGCACCTGCGGTCAGGCCCCCGATGTGGCCGGGGCGGGGTCGGGCCGGGTCATCGACAGCCGGGTCGGCGAGGACGCGGCCAACGCCCGCAAGGTCGCCGACGCGATCCTGGAGCTGCTGGAGCCGGAGGCCGCCGAGCAGGCGGGCAAGGCCGCCTGGGAGCTGGTGAACGAGCGGTTCACCATCGAGGCCGTCACCGCCACCCTCCGGCGGACCTACGAGGACGTGGTCCGCCGGAGGCGGGGGTGGTGACCGCGCCACTCGTCAACGCGTCGGCTTCTCCCTCGACTTGAGCGCGATCTGCCAGCGGTAGAAACTCATCGCCAGCGCGAAGTCGAGACCCGCCCGACCGTCCAGGAAACCCCGCTTGTAGAGATACATGTAGGCGAAGGACACCACGGGCTTGAACGGCGCCTTGTGGAACAACTGCCCCTGGCGCGACTTGACCTGGCGCACCTGCTCCTTCACCCCGGGGTGCTGCTCCAGCCACGCCTCCCAGTCCGAGTAGCGGTTGTGCCGCTCGAACCAGGCGGTCACCGGATCGAGGTCCTGGTGCTCGATCGGGTGGGTGAGCGTCCCCACCGTCGCGGCGACCGGCTGGTAGTGGCCCTCCACCTCTCCGATGCCGGGGGCGTCGAGGTCCCCGACCTCCGGATAGTGGGAGCGGGTCCGGTCGGTCAACGACCGCTTGCGGATGGTGTATCCGTGCCGCAGCCGCTTCCCCGAGAACCAGTAGCCGAGCGGTATGTCGTACGCGGCCGGCCTCGGGGACGCCGGGTCCCGGAAGGTCGCCCGCAGCTCGGCCAGCAGCCCGGGGCTCAGCCGCTCGTCGCCGTCCAGGAGCAGGATCCAGTCCAGGTCGGTGCGGACGTTCTCCAGGCACCACTGCTTCTTCCGCGGGTGGCCCCCGTCCCAGGTGTACGTGATCACCTCGGCCCCGCACTCCTCGGCGATCTTGACGGTGTCGTCGGTGCTGTGGGAGTCCACCACCACGACCGCCTCGAAGTGGCCGAGCACCGATCTCACCGCCTCCGCGATGTTCAGGCCCTCGTTTTTCGTGGGGATCGCCACGGCTATCGGCAGCTTCGGCTTTCCTGCGGTCATCCGTCGGCTCCTTCGGGCAGCCAGGCGTAGCAGCCTGTGGAGGTGAACGTGCGGGCGGACTTCGGGATCGTGATCGTGCGGGAGGCGCCGGTGTCGGACGTGCCCGAGGACAGCTCCTTGCCGCCGGACCCGGCGATCTGCCAGGAGCAGCCCGTGGTGGGGGAGGCGGACCGGTAGACGCCCGGCCGGAGCTTCTTCCCGGTGTGCGTGCCGTCCGGGTAGGCGTACGCGGCCTCGTCCACCAGGTCCTGGTGCTGGGGGCAGAGTCCGGCGACCGCGTCCGCCCCGTCCGGGATCTCGCCCGTCGCGATGGCGCCGACGGCGGTGTCCCGGTCGGCCTTGACCAGATAGCGGAGCTTGTCGCAGGTCTCCTGGCCGGTCTGGAGCACGGCGGCCGGGTCCATGCCCTGGGGCACCCGGTCCGCCAGATACTCCTGCTGCTGCTTCGTGAACGTCCCGGTGGCCGGGGTGATCTCGCCGGACGGTGTCTTCGGGCCCGTGGCGGGAGCGGAGGGGCCGGTGGCGGCCGGCGCCTCGGGCTCCCCGGCGGTGGGCGTGGCGGGCGGGGTGGGCGTGCCGTCGGACGGGCCGGGGGCGGCGGGCCCGGAGGCCGCGGGGCGCTGGGCGCCCGCGGCCTCCGGACCGTTCCCGCCGGCGGACGAACCGCAGGCGGCCAGCGCCGCCGTCGTCATGACGACGACGGCGCCGGCCAAGAACGGGTTCCTCATCGGATCAGCCATTCCTCAGGGCGTAGTGCGCGCTGACCTGCGAACCGGTCAGCGTGGTCGGGTAGACGGCGGTCTCGTCGATCTGCCCGGCGAAGAAGTTGCTCGTCGGACGGCTCGGCCAGCCGGACAGGTTGTCCCCGCCGACCCGCCAGTAGCCGGGGTTGCCGTCGTTGCCGGAGACCAGGATGTTCGACGCGCGCAGCTGCCCGTCGACGTACAGCGCCATGCCCTGCCCCAGGGGGCCCTGGGTGGCGACGACATGGTGCCACTGGCCGTCGTTGTAGGCGGCCGGGGTGGTGACGGTCCGTGCCCCACTGCTCTGGACGCCGAACACGAGCCGCCCGTCGTTGCGCATGTAGACGTTCTTGTCCTGACGGGTGCTGTCCTGCTGCGTCTTGTTCCCGAAGCCGATGATCTTGCCGCCCCGGGTGGTGGTGGTCCTGATCCAGGTCTCCACCGAGAACCGGCCCGGCGCGGCGTGCAGCCGGTTGCTGTACGCGTACTCGTCGGTTCCGTTGAAGCCGATCGCCGTCGAGGGCCCGGCGACCGCCGCCGGGGTCTCCCGGTGGGCGGGGCCGTTGCGCAGGAAGCCGTTGTTCAGATTCCCGCTGCTGTCGTGGGCGAACGTGGACGTGCCCTCGTCGTAGCGCCAGTAGAGGCCCGCCCCGTCGGACCTGACCCGGGCCGGGTACGCCTCCGACGCGCCGGCCACGGTAGCCGACTGGGCCGGGGACTTCGCGCTGGTGTTGACGCCGTCGCTCGCGGTGATCCGGTACGAGTGGGTCTCACCCGGCTCGACGTCGGTGTCCGTCCAGGTCAGCTGGGGCCGGTCCCAGAAGACCGAGTAGCCGGTCGTCGTGTGGACCGGGGTGTTCGAGCCGTCCTTGTAGATCCGGTAGGTCAGCTCACCGTCGTCGGTGTCGAAGCTGGTCTGCCAGTTCACGTCGATCCGCCCCGGGGTCAGCGTGGACAGGCTGACGTTGGGCACCCAGGGAGCACCCGTGTCCGGGCCGTCCGCGAACCGGGTCAGCCCCTGCTGCCGATCGCCGTTGACCGTGGTGAACTCGCCGCCCACCCACAGGTAGTGGCGGCCTCCGCTGCTCGCCTGGCTCATCACGCGCGGCCCGACCGGTTCGCCGATGCCGTCGTTGGTGTCCGGGAACCAGGGGAGCAGCTTGGGGTCGTCGACCGACTGGGCCAGCAGATGTTTGCGCGGCTGGTCGGGGAAGGACCCCATGCTGGCGCAGTCGTGGGCGTGGCTGCCGCTGTACAGCACGCCCGAGTGCACCAGCACCGCCTGGGTCGCGCCGAGGCAGGTGTCCCGCCAGCGCTGGTCGAAGTCGTCGAGATCCAGTGCGATCCGGCCGTCGAACACCCCGCCGCCGGTGCCCTCGTTGCCGGTGTAGAAGCCGGTGGCGTCGGTGGTGATGTCCTGGACGGTGGAGTTGTTGTGGATGAATCCCGGGTAGGACTTGGTGAGTTGGCCGGTGGTCGCGTCGACCACGGCCAGGGCGTGGGTGTTCGTTCCGTTGATCCGGAAGAAGTCCCCGCCGAGCAGCACGTTCCGCCCGTCGGGGGTCACCTCGATCGCCCGGGCGACCTCGTCGGCGTTGGCCGTGAAGGGCAGCAGCGAGGCTCCGGTCGTGACGGCGGCGAAGTGGTTCCTGGTCTGGCCGCCGACCGTGGTGAAGTCGCCCGCCAGATAGACCGTGTCGTCGGTGACGGCGAGCCCCCGCACGGTCGCCGAGACCCCGATCTTGAAGGTGTTGCTGACCGTGCAGCTCTCGGTGTCGATCGCCGCGATGTTGCTCACCCCGACGCCGTTCACCGCCCCGAACTGACCGCCCGCGTACAGGGTCCCGCCGTCCGGGGACAGCGCCAGGGCCCGGACGGTCGCGGTTCCCGAGGAGATGGTGAAGGACAGCGAGCAGTCGGTGGGCGCCCCGGTCGCCGCGTCGAACGCGGCGAAGTTCACCGCGGGCTGTTCGTCCGTTCCGGGGGCGGCGGTGGGGGGCCGCAGGGTCGAGAAGGTGCCGCCCGCGTAGACGACGCCGTCTCCGGCGGCCATCGACCAGACGATGCCGTTGGTCTGCCAGGTGGTGAGGTCGTCCGCGGTGATGGCGACCGGTGGTGTCAGCGCCGCCGCCGGAGAGGTCCCGGCCGCGGTCGCGGTCAGGGCTCCGGCCAGCAGGCCGAGAGCGGCGGAAGCGGCCCGTACACGGCCGCGTCCTCCGGTTCTCTGCCCCGTACTTCCGTTCATCATTCAGCTCCGAAGGTGAGATTCGAGCTGCGGCCTGGAGGCCGCGGATGCTGCCTCGTCCGACCGGAAGCGCGGGACTGTCCGTCCCGCCGCCGGTCGGGCGAGTGAGTAGGCGGAGCCGAGGGCTCCGCCCGGTGCCGGCGCGGTGAGCTCCACCGACGGGTCGGTGGAGACGGCGGTCGCGCCGGTGATCGTCCCGAGCGCGGGCGCGGCTGGCGCCGGCCGGGAGTTGGGGGTGACCGACGATGCGGTCAGGGCGCCGGTGAACGGCACCGCGCGGCCGCCGTCGGTGGAGGCGGCCGCGGGGCCGGACGGGTCCGCCGGGCGTACGCGCGGGAGCGTGCCGCCCGGCTTGTTCACCTGTCCACCCGGACGGCGGCGCCGCTCAGTTGGTCGTCCAGTCGGCGGATGTCGGCGTCGACCATGATGCGGGCGAGCTCGCGCGACCTCACCTCGGGCTTCCAGCCCAGCAGCTGCTCGGCCTTGGACGCGTCCCCGATCAACGCGTCGACCTCGCTGGGCCGTTCGTACTTCGGGTCGTACCGCACGTGCTCGTGCCAGTCCAGCCCGGCGTGCTCGAAGGCGAACTCCACGAACTGCCGGACGCTGACGCCCTCACCGGTGGCGACCACGTAGTCGTCGGGGGTGTCGCACTGGAGCATCCGCCACATGGCGTCCACGTACTCCGGCGCGTATCCCCAGTCCCGGATCGCGTCCAGATTGCCCAGGTGCAGCCGGTCCTGGAGCCCGGCCTTGATCCGGGCGACGCCCCGGGTGATCTTCCGGGTCACGAAGGTCTCGCCCCGGCGCGGCGACTCATGGTTGAAGAGGATCCCGTTCACCGCGAACATGCCGTACGCCTCGCGGTAGTTGACCGTGGCCCAGTAGGCGTAGACCTTCGCCACGCTGTACGGGCTGCGCGGGTGGAACGAGGTGTCCTCGTTCTGCGGGGGCGGGCTGGCGCCGAACATTTCGGAGGACGAGGCCTGGTAGATCCGGGTCTCGATGCCGCTGGCCCGGACCGCCTCCAGAAGCCGGATGGTGCCGAGGCCCGTGACGTCACCGGTGTACAGCGGGGCGTCGAAGGACACCCGCACATGCGACTGCGCACCTAGGTTGTAGACCTCGTCGGGCTGGATGTCGCGCAACAGGTTCACCAGGGCCACCCCGTCGGACAGGTCCGCGTGGTGCAGGACGAAGGAGCGCTCCGGCTCCTCGGGCCCCTGGTAGATGTGGTCGATCCGCTCGGTGTTGAAGCTGGAGGAGCGGCGTATGAGGCCGTGCACCGTGTACCCCTTGTCGAGCAACAACTCGGCCAGATACGAACCGTCCTGGCCGGTCACTCCGGTGATGAGCGCGGTCTTCGCCACGATTCCCCCTTCTCTGCTGATCGCCTCGGCGGCGACGTTCACCGACATATCTGAATTGGGGCGTTCTGCGGCGAAGTGTCACCGCAGTCCCTTTCTGCTGGCACAATCCGAGCCATGACGACCGAACTTCCCGTCCCTTCCCAGGAATCCGACCGCTCCCTACTGCGGCCCGGCTCCCGCATATTCGTCGCGGGACACCGCGGCCTGGTCGGCTCGGCGGTGGCCCGCCGCCTCGCCGACGACGGCCACGAGGTGCTCACCCGCGGCCGCGACCTCCTCGACCTGCGTGACGCCGCGCGGACCGGGACGTATCTGAAGGAGGTGCGCCCGGACGCCGTGGTGCTGGCCGCCGCCAAGGTCGGCGGGATCATGGCCAACAGCACGTATCCCGTGCAGTTCCTGGAGGACAACCTGCGCATCCAGCTCAGCGTGATCGCCGGTGCGCACACGGCCGGGGTCGAGCGGCTGCTCTTCCTCGGCTCGTCGTGCATCTACCCCCGGCTCGCGCCCCAGCCGATCCGGGAGGACGCGCTGCTCACCGGCGAGCTGGAGCCCACCAACGAGGCCTACGCCCTCGCCAAGATCGCCGGAATCGTCCAGATCCAGTCGTACCGGCGGCAGTACGGCGCCTCCTACGTCAGCGCCATGCCCACCAATCTCTACGGGCCCGGCGACAACTTCGACCTGGAGACCTCGCACGTGCTGCCCGCGCTGATCCGCCGCTTCCACGAGGCGCGGCGGGACGGGGCCCCCGAGGTGACCCTGTGGGGCTCCGGCTCCCCGCGCCGTGAGTTCCTCCATGTCGACGACCTCGCCGCCGCCTGCGTCACCCTGCTGGAGGCCTACGACGGCGACGAGCCCGTCAACGTCGGCTGCGGCGACGACCTCACCATCCGCGAACTCGCGGAGACCGTACGGGAGGTGACGGGATACCGGGGCAGCATCGGCTGGGACACGTCGAAGCCCGACGGGACGCCCCGCAAGCTGCTCGACGTCACCCGCCTCTCCTCCCTCGGCTTCACACCGCGGATCCCGCTGCGCGACGGCATCGCCCGCACGTACGCCTGGTGGCTCGGCCAACTCCAGCCCGCACAGTGACTGTTCGCCGCCGCCGAGAGGTGTCTCGCGGCGGCGAACCGGCTGTGTCCCTCGCATCCGCACGCCCCCTCCCTCAGTACGCCCCGCGGCCGTCGGTGACGGCGCGCACGGTGCGGGCGAGGAGTCCCATGTCGGCGGCGACCGACCAGTTGTCGACGTACCAGAGATCGAGCGCGACGGTCTCCTGCCAGGTCAGATCGGAGCGGCCGCTCACCTGCCACAGCCCCGTGAGGCCCGGCTTCACGGCGAGCCGGCGGTGCTCCCGTTCGTCGTAGCGCGAGGCCTCCTCCGGCAGCGGCGGCCTCGGGCCCACCAGCGACATCTGGCCCAGCAACACGTTGACCAGCTGCGGGAGTTCATCGATCGACGTCCGTCGCAGCAGCCGCCCGACCGGCGTCACCCGAGGGTCGCCGCGCATCTTGAACAGCGGTCCGTCCGCCTCGTTGGTCGCGGCCAGCCGCGCCTTGAGGTTCTCCGCGTCCGCAACCATCGTGCGGAACTTCCACATGGTGAACGGCCGGTTGTGCTGCCCCTGCCGGACCTGCCGGTGGAAGACGGGTCCCCGCGAGGACAGCCGGACGCTGAGCGCCACCGTCAGGAGCAGGGGTGTCAGGGCCAGCAGCCCGAACAGGGCCCCCGTGCGGTCCAGCACGTTCTTCAGCACCGCCTGCGGCCCCCCGCGCAGCGGTGGTGCGATGTGCAGCAGGGTGAGCCCGGCCGCGGTGGCGGGACGCACCCGCTCGGCCGCCACCCCGGACAGCTCCGAGACCACGGACAGGGCGACGCCCCCGTCGTGCAGCCCCCAGCCGAGCCGGCGCAGCCGGTCCCCGGTCAGCTGGGGCCCGGGCGCCACGAGCACCAGGTCCGCCGCGTGGGCGTAGACCCCGCCGAGCACCGTCGTCACGTCGTCGTCGGCCGGGCAGGCCGCGAGGCGCCCCGGCACCTGCACCCCGTCCAGCTCCAGCCGGGCGGTGCCCACCGGTATCGCGGCGACCAGGCAGTAGCCGTGGTCGGTACCGGAGTTGAGCAGCTCGGCCGCCCGGCCCACGCCCGAGGCCTCGCCGACCAGCAGCACGCGGCGGACCCGTCGTCCGGAGGGCTGCCACCGGCGCAGCCCCGCCACCGCCGTGGCGATGAGCAGCCCCGGTGTCACGGCCACGACGGCCGTGGCCGGGTCCACCGGGCTCCCCGCCGCCGTGTGCAGGACGGCCAGCAGGCCGATGAGCACGAGCCAGTCCCCGACCGGACGGAGCGTGCCGCCGGGCCCGGCCCCCGGCCGGTCCGTGTACCGCCCCCGGACGCAGCGCAGCCCGGCCCAGAGCAGCCCCGCCACTAGGGCGGCCGCCACCGGGCGCGGCTGGTCGCCGGCGCGCAGCAGCAGCCAGGCCGGACCGGCCAGGCCCAGCAGGTCGGTCAGTGCGGCGAGGGCCGGGCCGGGGGCCGGCTTCCGCCGGGCCGGCGCCCGGCCGGCCGGGTCGCGCTGTGCTGTCGGGGCCCTCCACAGCTGTTCCAGGGCCGCAGTGCGGTTCCGGGACGCGGCGGTGCGGGGGCGCGGCGCGCCCCGGAGCCCCACCGGCCCGGTCAGGTCGGTATCAGGTATTTCGACATGCCCCATGAACCCCCCAGTCCAGTCGCACCCCCACAAACGGGACGCATCCGCCGATCCCATGGACTGACGGATGCGCCCTCGCTCGGTGCACGATATCCACACACGTGCCATTTCGCTGGAGTTCTCGTGAAGTTCAGACGGCTCGTTCCAGACGCCGCCGATCGGCCGGAACCATCCGATGTCGCCTTGTGGATACGGATGTTGAAGGAGGGGCCGACCGGCAAGCGCTTGTGCCGGGCGGTGCCCGGGGCGCGGCCCGCGGGCCCCGGCCCCGGTGCGCTGCGGCGGGAACGCGGGAACCCCCTGGCCGGCGGTGTGCGGGGCCAGGGGGTTCACGGATCGGCCCGCCCGTCCCGAGGGGTCGGGGCGCCGCTACGGGATCAGGACGCGCCGACCGTGCGCCTCCTGGTGCGCCGGTGGATCAGCAGCCCGGTGCCAACGAGTGCCGCTGCCGCGAGTGTTGCCGACATCACGGTGACTCCGGTGGCCGCCAGGCTGCCGCCGCCGGACGTGGTGGCGGCCCCGGTGCCGCCGCCGACCGTGGAGCCGGTGCCACCGGACGCGCCGGAGCCGTCGGCCGTACCGGTGGACCCGGCGCCGCCGGTGGTGGAGCCGCCGCCCGACCGCGTACCGCCCTCGCCACCCGCCGTACCGGAACCTGTTGTGCCGTTACCTCCCGTGCTGCCGCCGCCGGTCGTGCTGCTGCCGCCGCTGTCGCCGCCGCTGTCGCCGCCCGTCTCCCCGCCGCCGGTGGCTGCCGCCGTGACGGTGAGCGTCGCGGCCGAGGTGCGGGTGGTGCCGACGTCGTTGCGGAACTCGGCGCGGTAGCGGTAGCCGTCCTGCGCGGTCCTCGCGGTGAACGTGAGGGCCGGCCCGGTCGCGCCCTCGACGTCTCTCCAGGTCCCCGCGCCGTCGGCGCTGACCTGCCAGCGGACCGCGGGCTCCGGGGAGCCCTCCGCCGCCGCGGTGAGGGTGACTTCCTCGCCGTCCTCGGCCGCCAGGTCGGCGGGTACGCGGGTCACCAGCGGCGATACCTGCCGGACCAGCTTGGTGATCTTGCCCTCGGCGGGGCTCGTCACGAAGACGGTGCCCCCACCCGGTTCGACGGCGAGCGAGGCCGCGCCGGACTGGGAGTGGTTGCCGGGCAGGGACAGGTCCTTCGCGGCCACGGCGAAGTCCTCGGTGTCGTACACGGTCAGCGTGCCGTTGTTGTCGTTGGCCGGATCGGAGAGGTCCCCGCCGTCCTGCCGGACGACGTAGGCCCGGCCCGTCGCCGCGTCGAAGGCGACGTCGCGGGCCAGGTCCTCGCCGACGAGCGTCTTGAGCGGCTTGCCCGCGGCGTCGAGGACCAGCACGGACCGGTTGACGCCGACCCACACCGCGCCGGTGGCCGGGTCCGTCTCGGTGAATCCGGCCATGCCCTGGGCGCCGGGCAGTTCGAAGGACGCGGTGACCGCGAACGACGCGAGGTCCACCCGGTGCACCTGCCCTGCCGCGAAGTCGCTGAACCAGAGCGCGCCCCGGGCCGGATCGGCGGCGAACTGCGCGCCGCCCGGGAGGGTGAGGCTGCGGGTCGCCGTTCCGGTGGCCCGGTCGATCTCGGAGAGCTTGGCGCCCTGGGCGACCAGCACCGTGGCCGGGGTCGTACCCGGGGCGATGTCGGTGATGGTGGACCCGGTGAGCCAGACGCCCGCGGCCTTCTCGTCACCGGTCTTGGCGCTCCCGACGCCCCGCAGCGGGTAGTTGTAGACGACGCCGTCGCCCGGCAGCGGTCCCGCGATGCGGGCGGCCGCCGAGGCGCGCACCTCCCCGGTGGGCCCGGGGGCCTGGCTGATCCAGCTCTCGGCCTTGCCGTCCTCGGGGTTCAGCACATGCAGCCCGCGCTCGTCGACGTCCGCGGTGTCGGGCAGGTTGTCCGCGCCTACGTACAGCTTCTTCGAGTCGGGGTGCAGCAGCAGGTCCAGCGGCTTGCCGGCCGAGGTGAAGTCGGCGGCGGCCTTGTAGGAGACGGTCCCCGCGGGCACGTCGACGCCCTCGCCCGGTTCGCCCGGCTCCTGGCCCGCGAAGGCGACGGGTACGCGGACGTCCTGCGACCGGTCGCCGCTGGAGCGGTGGTCGGCCCGGGTGACGAGGGAGCAGGCCACGGTGGCGCAGTCGAGGCCGTCGCCCTTCGCCGAGATCTCGATCTCCACGTCGAAGGTTCCGCCGGGCCCGAAGGCGCGGGCGAGGTCGCCCTCGTAGGGGTCGCCCGGGGGCACGATCCACTGCGAGGTCTTCGAGCCGCCGCTCATGTCCGCGCCGCCCAGGCAGGGGGAGGGCACCCGGTCGTCGCCGTTGTCCTTGCACAGGGCGACGTAGATGCCGGATCGGAGGCCGTACCCTTCGCCGGTGACCCGGACCTTCTCGCCCGCCGGGTCGAGTCCGGTGGTGGCCGAGACGGTCAGCTTCTGCCCCTGGGGGCCGGTGGCGGTCTTCGGGGTGCCGGCGTCGGCGCTGACGGCCGCGGCCGTGGGGATCGCCGCGAGCAGCAGGGCGGCGGCGGCGGCCGTACCCGCCCGGCGTCCGAGTCTGCGGCGACCGCTCGGCGGGGTGCCGGGAGCGGTGCCCGGAGTGGATGTCATGTCATTCCTCGTCACGACGCGGGGGAGCCCGGTCCCGGCACGAGCGGCCGGAACCGGGCGAATGGCTGAGCTGCCCAAGGGAGTTGAGCAGTGTTGGACTGGACGGATCTGTGCGGTACTGCTCGCGTTCGGTCGGCGTTACACGAAGCTGATCGGCGCGTGGACGTCGTACTTGCGGTCGTTGGTGTCGGTGTGGTCGGCGCGGGTCACGATGGCGCACTCGACGGTGTCGCCGCAGACGTTCCCGCCGCCGAGGTCGGCCTTGACGTGTATCCGGACGCTGAAGGTGCCGCCCGCGCCGAACGGTGAGGTGTTGGGGAGGCCGCCGCCCAGGCCGGACACCCAGTGCGAGGCGCCGGTGGTGCCGGACTGGTCCTGGCCGCCGAGACACGGGGAGGGCTTGTTGGCGCCCTGGGCGCCATTCACCACGCACAGGCTCACGTAGACGCCCTGACCGGCGTTGTAACCGCTGCCGGTGACGGTGATGTTGGCGCCCGCGGCGGCCGCGGTGTCGGGTCCGGAGAGCGACAGGTTGTAGGTGGCGCCCCCGTCGGTGACCGTACGGGTACCGGTCGCGGCGGCGGCGGGGGAGGCGAGGGTCAGGGCCAGCGCGGCGGCGGCGAACGCGGCGAGGCCCGCGCGGGCGACGGTACGGGTGGAGGGAACAGCACTCATGAGATGAGCACCTTTCTCGGCATCGGTAACCAGAACCACGGACACCCAGTCGACTTAGGTAAGGCATACCTAAGTCGATGTCTGTTGGGTTGTCAACAACTCTGCTGCCTACGGGTGCTGTCCATGGGCGGTGGTTCATGGGCGGTGGTTCATGGGCGGTGCGGAATGGCGCGCCCACGGGCGGTTCGGGTCAGCCGGTTCCGGCCGGTTCCGGACGGTTCCGGTCGACGGCAGGGCCTGCTCGGTCCAGCGGGTCTTGCCGGTCGGGGTGTGCCCTCCGCCGTGCTTGCCGGACTCAGCGCACCCCGTCGGGCCGGAACTGCACACTGATGCGCGGTCCGACGGCCCGCGCGGTCTTGGGGATCGCGTGCTCCCACGTGCGCTGGCAGCTGCCGCCCATGACGATCAGGTCGCCGTGCCCGAGCGTCCTGCGGACGGGGGCGGGACCCGGGCGGCGAGGCCGCAGCGCGAGGTGCCGGGGAGCTCCCAGCGAGAGGATCGCGACCATGGTGTCCTCGGTGCTCCCCCGGCCGATGGTGTCCCCGTGCCAGGCCACCCCATCCTGCCCGTCCCGGTAGAAGCACAGCCCCGCCGTGGTGAACGGTTCGCCCAGCTCGGCCGCGTAGTGCTCGCCCAGCCCGGTGCGGGCGGCTTCCAGGGCCGGGTGCGGAAGGGGGTCGCGGCGGCCGAAGAAGGCCAGCAGTCGGGGGACCGCCACCACGCGCTCGTACATGACGCGCTGCTCGGCGCGCCAGTCGACCTCGCGGACCAGTGTCTCGAACAGGGTGTCCGCGCCCCGGAGCCACTGCGGCAGCACGTCGATCCAGGCTCCGTGCCCCAGGTCGGTGCGCCGCAGTCCGCTCAGGGGGCCGGTTTCGACCTCGGCCCCCTGGTCGAAAAGCGAGCTTTGCAGGTGTACGGCCATGGGGAGAGCGTAACGCGATTCGAGCAAGTGTGCGAATAGCGTTCGAGGGAGGCTGAGCTCCTGTTCAGCCTTCCTCGAACGGATCGGCGCACTTCTCGCCGGTCACCCCCTTGACCGGCGGCCGCGCGGATCGACCCGGGGCTTGGTCCGGGAAGTGCCGGTCCGCAGCCGCACCGTGGGCCGGGGCCGTGTTCGGCTACCGTTCTCCCGGTACGAGCCGACGTCCCCAGCCCCCGCTGTTTCCCGAGGAGTTGCCCCCATGCCGCAGATCACCGTCGACTACTCCGGCACGCTCGCCGCGGCCTTCGACCGGCAGGCCTTCGCGCTCGCCCTGCACCCGCTCGTCGCCGCCACCGTCGACGCCCGCCCGGAGGGCTGCAAGACCCGCTTCCGTCGCGTCGACGACTTCGTCATCGGCGACCGGACCGAGGGCCACGCCGTCCTGCACATCGAGATACGCCTGCTCCACGGCCGCACCGACGAGACCAAGATCCGCCTCGCGAACGCCGTACTGGATCTGATCGCCGCCCGGGTCGAGCCGGCCGACGGCGTGACCCTGCACGCCTCCGTCGAGGTCCCCAACCTGGACGCGGCCTTCCGGAAGCGCTGAACGGGCACCGCGTCGGGTAAGTCGGGTGAGCAGGACCGGAAGGCCGGAACGTCGAGTGAGTGGAGTGCCAGACATGCGTGGAGGCAGCGTCGCCGTGGTCGGCGGCAGCATAGCGGGGTGTGCCGCGGCCCTGGCCGCCTCGCGCGGCGGAGCCGAGCGGATCACCGTGCTGGAACGCGCCGGTGCCCGGCTCCGTGACAGAGGGGTGGGAATCGCCCTCCACAGCGACCGCTACGACGAGTTGAGGGAGGCCGGATACGTCGCCCCGGAGATGCCCTGGGCGCCGCTGACCCGGCGGGTGTGGAGCGTGCGGGACGGCGACGCCGAGCACGGCCGGGTCGTCGGCGAGCAGCCGTTCCCCTTCCGCGCCTACAGCTGGGGCTCCCTGTGGAGCGAACTGCGCCGCCGGGTGCCCGAGGGGGTCTCCTACCGGTCCGGCGCGGTGGTCACCGGGGTCGAGCCGGACGCCGACGGGGTGACGCTGCGCCTCGCGGACGGGCACCGGGAGCACTTCGACGTGGTGATCGGGGCGGACGGATACCGCTCCGTCGTCCGCGGGGCCATGTTTCCCGGCGCGGACGCCACGTACGCCGGATACATCGGATGGCGCGGCACGTCGCCCGATGTCGCCGGCCTCCCGTCGGACGGCCACGACGCGCACAACATCGTCTTCCCCGGCGGTCACTGCATGATCTACCGCATCCCGGACGGCGTCGGCGGACACCGGCTCAACTGGGTGCTCTACACCGCGCCCCCCGAGGCCGACGGCCTCCACCCCGACCTGCGGGCCCCCACCTCCCTCCCGCCGGGGCGGCTCGACTCCGAGCTCACCGCGCACCTGAGGGCCCTGGTCGCGGACAACTTCCCGCCGTACTGGGCGGCCAGGGTGCTCCGCACCCCGGCCGAGACCACCTTCATCCAGCCCATCTACGACCTGGAGGCGCCGCACTACACCTCGGGACGGATGGTGCTCGTCGGTGACGCCGCCAGCGTCGCCCGGCCGCACGTCGGCGGCGGCAGCGTGAAGGCGCTCCAGGACGCCACCGCCCTGGAGGCCGCCTGGACGGCCGGGGGCAGCTGGAAGGAGATCCTGGAGAGCTACGACGCCGGGCGCGGGCCCATCGGGTCGGCCATGGTCGCGCTCGCCCGCCGGATGGGCGCCGCGCAGGTCGAGCGGACACCCGACTGGTCCGCCATGGACCGGACCGCGTTCGACACGTGGTGGCAGGACCAGAACCAGGGCTCCGACCGGCGCAGCGGCTTCGGCGGTCACCGCCTGAAGGCCGAGTAGGCCTCCCGGGCGCGGGAAAGGGGAGGGATAGGGGCGGCCCTGTGCCGCGCCGCGCGCCGCGCCCCCTCCCCGTTCGCGTATCAGACCGCCGTCGGCGCCAGCTCCAGCGCCGCGTGCAGCGCGGTGCCGTCGGCGCGGGCGTCCGCGCCGTCCATGCGCAGCGTCGTCCGCCCCGAGGTGAGGACCGTGAGCGCCCCGGCGGACGCGACAGCCTGGGCGGGGCTGGGGGAGACCAGCAGGACGGCGATGCCCTCGGCCGCCAGCGTGGCCACCAAGTCGTGGACCTGCCGGACGAGCACCGGGGCGAGGCCCTCGGTCGGCTCGTCGAGGAGCAGCAGCCGCGGCGAACCGAGCAGGGCGCGGGCCAGCGCCAGCATCTGCTGCTCGCCGCCGGACAGCTCCGCACCCCGGTTGCCCCGGCGCTCGCCCAGCCGGGGCAGCAGCTCCGTCACGCGCGCGGGGGTCCACACGCTGGGCCGCTCCGTGTCACCCCGGCGCGGTGGACGGTACGACAGCCGCAGGTGCTCGTCGACGGTGAGCCCGGCGAACACCCGGCGGCCCTGCGGTACGAGCCCGATCCCGGCACGGGCGATCCGGTGCGCGGGCTGCCCGGTCACCTCGCGGCCGTCGAGGCGTACGGTTCCGGCGCTCGGGCGCATCAGTCCGGCGACGGTGTGGACGAGGGTGGTCTTGCCGGCGCCGTTGTGGCCGACGACGGCGTGGACGGTGCCGGCGGGGACCGACAGGTCGAGCCCGTGCAGCACGGTGCCGCCGTGGTAGCCCGCGGTCAGGCCGGTGAGTTCGAGCATCGGGCGTCGGTCATCCTCTCGCTGGTGCGGCGGCCGGGCCCGCCGTCGAGCCGGTGCCGTGGTACGCGTCGCGTACCTCGGGATGCGCCAGAACCTCCTGGGTCGGGCCGGTGACGAGCAGCTTCCCGGCGGCCAGCACCGTGACGGTGGACGCGACCTGGGCGACCACCTCGACGTGGTGCTCGACCAGGATGACCGCGACGTCCGGAGGCAGACCGTCCAGGATGGCGAGCAGCCGGCCGATGTCGTCGTCGGTCAGTCCGGCCGCCGGCTCGTCCAGGAGCAGCAGCCGGGGGTCACCGGCCAGCGCGGCGGCGAGGTCGAGCATGCGGCGCTGCCCGTGCGAGAGCGTGGACGCCGGCCGGTGGGCGAGGTCCGCGAGACCGACGGTCTCCAGACCTCGGGCAGCGGACTCGGTGTGCAGCCGGTAGCGGGACGGGCTGCGCCAGGCCCCACGGCGCTTCGGGTGGTGCGGCCAACCGGCCAGGACGATGTTGTCCAGCACCGACAACTCACCGATCACCGAAGGCTGTTGGAAGCTTCGGGCGATGCCGAGACGGCTGCGCCTGGCGGTCGGCGTCCGGGTGATGTCGGCGCCGTCCAGGGCGATCGTGCCGTGGTCGGGCCGGTCCGTGCCCGCGATGAGGTCGAGCAGAGTGGTCTTGCCGGCGCCGTTGGGACCGATGACGGCGTGCCGGGCACCCGCCGGGAGCCGCAGGCTGACGTCGTCGACGGCGGTGAGGGTGCCGTACCGGCGGGTGAGCCGGGTGAGGTCCAGTACGGGGGGTTCCGGCGCTGCCGCGGTCGGTGCTGGTGTCATGGGGAGACCTTCCCGGCGGGGTGGGGGGCGGGCGGCGACGGGGGCCGGCCCCCGGTCACGGGAGCCTCGGACGGCGGCCCGCTCCCGCCGCCGGACCCACCGCGCAGCCCCGCGAGGCCGCGCGGCAGCAGGTACACGGTGGCGACGAAGAGCACGCCGAGCAGCAGCGGCCCGTGGCCGGGCCAGGAACCGGCGACCCAGTCCCGGGTGGCGACGATGAGCCCGGCGCCCAGCAGGGCGCCGATCACGGACGTCGTACCGCCGATGACCACCGCCAGCAGAGCGAACGCCGCGATCTCGAACCCGACGTCGGCGGGGGCGAGATACTGCTGGACGGTCACCATCAGGGAACCGCCCACCCCGGCCAGCGCGCCCGCGCAGATGTGGGCCACCAACAGGTAGCGCCCCACGGGGTGCCCGGAGGCGCGCATCCGCGCCTCGGCACCCCGGGTGCCGGTCAGCAGCTTCCCCGCCGGGGAGCGCAGGACGAGCAGGGTGACGGAGACGGCGACGACGGCGACGACGAGCGCGTAGTTGTACAGCTGGCTCTCCTCCAGCATCTCCTCCCCGCCCCAGAGCGCCCGGGTGGCCGGGAAGCCGACGAGCCCGTCGGCGCCGCCGGTCACGGACTTGAGCTGGTTGACGACCGCGCCTGTCAGCTCGCCGATGGCGAGCGTGATCATCAGGACGGTCGTGCCGCGGGCCCGGATCACCGCCGGCCCCACCGCCGCGGCGAAGACGGCGGCGGCGAGCGCCGAGAGGACGAGCTGCACGGGCCCCACCGTCCACCCCGCTTCCGCGAGGTTCGCGGTGGCGTACGCCCCCACGGCGAACGGCGCGGTCTGCCCGAGGGTGGGCAGTCCCGCGTAGCCGGTCAGGATGGTGACACTGACCGCGAGCAGCCCCAGGGCCAGTGCGGAACCCGCCAGCGAGATGCTGTACGCGTCGAGCAGGGCCGGCAGGGAGATCAGCACCACGAGCAGGACGAGCAGCGGAGCCGCCTGGCGCCATGCGGCCCCGCCCGGCAGCCGTCCGATCCGGACCGGCACCCGGCTCGCGTGCTCGCGGGGCGCCGCGCCGGCCCGGACCGCCCCGGCCACCTTCGCGGTCCGGCCTGCTCCCGACGCCCCTGCTGTCCCTGCTGTGCCTGGCGCACTTGGCGCACTTGGCGCGCCTGGCGTACCTGGCGTACCGGGTGTCCTCGGTGTCCCGCGCGGTCGTCGTCGCAGACGTCCGGCGAGGTGGTTCCGGAGCCGGGCGACCGGGTCCGGTCCGGGGTCCTCGGGGCCGTGCCCCGCGGTCGGTTCCGTGAAACGGGAGCGCAGCACCAGCACCGCCGCCATCGCGGCGAAGAGCAGATACGGCGCCAGATCGGGAGCCAGCGAGACGCCCAGCGTCTGCACCTCGCCCACCGCGATCGCCGCGAAGAAGGTCGCCCACAGCGAGCGCAGCCCGCCGAGCACGACCACCACGAGGGAGAGCATCAGCACGTTCTCGGACGTACCGGGGCCGGGGCCGATGATCGGCGCCCCGAGCACGCCCGCCGCCCCGGCCAGCGCGCCGGCCGCCGCGAGGACGCCGGTGTGCACCGCCCGGGGGTTGCGTCCGGTGGCCGCGAGCATCTGTGGATCGTCGGCGGCCGCCCGCACCGCCGCGCCCATCCGGGTCCGGGTCAGCACCCAGGTCCCGAACGCCGCGAGCAGCACGGCCATGACGATGAAGCAGAGCCGGTAGGCCGGATAGCGGTGCCCCAGCAGCATCACCGAGGAGTCCAGCGCCTCGGGAACGCGCACGGGAAGTTCGTCCGCCCCGAAGAGCTGGATGAGCAGATCACCGCCGATCAGGGCGAGCCCGAACGTCAGCAGTGCCTGCGCCAGATGCCCACGCCGGGCGAGCGGAGCCGTCGCGGCGGAGAGCCCCGCCCCGGCGACGCACGCCGCCGCGGTTCCGGCGGCCAGGCCGAGGGCGAGACCGCCCCAGGTCCCGTCGCTCAGCTCGGCCCCCGTGTAGGCGCCGATCGCGTACAGCGTGCCGTGCGACAGATTCAGCACACCCGCCGTGCCGAAGGCGAGACTCAGGCCGGCGGCGACCACGAACAGCAGCAGCCCGAAGGCCACCCCGTCCACCGCCGGTATGAGGTGGGCATCGAGGAGATCCATGTCAGCTGCCGAGCGTCGCCAGGTCCTGGACCATGACGTTGGCCAACTGGGCCCCGTCCGGCCGCACCTGGCGCAGGTACCAGGTCTGCACCGGCGAGTGGGCCTTGTCGCCGAACTCCCAGGCGCCGCGCGGGCTGTCGATCTGGCCCAGACCCGCGATGGCCTTGTTGATGGTCTGCGACGTGACGTCGCCGTCCTTCGCCGCGTCGGCGATCGCCTTGTCCAGTACGGCGGCCGCGTCGTACGACGCCATCGCGTAGGTGGTGGGCTGCGTGTCGTGCTCCGCCGTCCAGTCGGCGGCGAACGTGCGGTTCGCCTCGTTGTCGAGGTCGGCCGCGTAGTTCAGGACCGAGTAGATGTCCTTCGCCGCCGCGCCCTGCGCCTGGAGCACGCTGCCCTCGGTCACGAAGGCCGTGTACAGCGGCAGATCGGCGATGTCCGACTGGGCGTACTGCTTGGCGAAGTCGATCGCGGCCTTGCCGGCGTAGAAGCAGTACACCGCCTCGGCGTCCGTCTTGGCGATCTCCGCGAAGTACGGCATGAAGTTGGTCGTCTTCGGGAACGGCGTCCAGGTGGTCTTGCCGTCCGGGTTGGCGAGCTTCCCCTTGATCCGCTTGAACTCATCGGTGAAACCGCGCAGTTCGTCGTGACCGCCCTGGTAGTCGGGGCCGATCGCGTAGACCGGCCCGTCGACCTTGTCCTTGATGTACGGGGCGATGGCCCGGCCCGGCTCGTCGGACAGGAAGCTGGTCGTCCAGACGTACTCGATGTCCTTGACCGGAGGCCGGGCGTTCGATCCCAGGAAGGGGATCCTGGCCTGCTGGATCAGCGGCAGGACCGCGTTGACCGAACCGCCGCCGACGAGGCCCGTCAGCACGTCGACCTTGTCCTTCTTGACGAGCTTGGTGGCCGCCGGCACGGCGGTCGGCGGGCCGTCGCCCTCGTCCGCCACGATCAGCTCGACCTTTCGGCCGCCCAGCTTGTTGCCATGGGTCTCCAGATACAGCTTGAAGCCGTCCCGCAGCTCCGTGCCGACCGGCTCGTAGGTGCCCGACAGGGAGGCCACCAGGCCGACCTTCACGGTGTCGTCGTCGGCGCCGCTGTCGCCGCTGCAACCGGTGACGGCCGCCAGGCCGAGGGCGAGGGCGGCAGCGCCGGCCGGCCGGAATCTGCGGCGGTGGGGGCGGGAAAGGGCGAAGGGGAACATGGGGCTCACATCACAGTCTCGGGGGCAGGGGTTTCGTGCGTGCCGGTCAGGACGGGTGCGGCGGATGGCCGCCACCGGTGGGAGTCCGGACCGGCGCGCAGTACGCGGTACGGGGGTGGAGACGCCCGTACCGGCGGTCAGTGGAGGGGCGGGAGGCTCGGATCGCGGAGCTGGGGAGAGAGCGAGTCGCCGACCTGGTTGATCAGTTCGGACATCATGTAGCTGACCTCGCCGATGTCCGCGTCCCTGGTCGTGGTGACGAGGAGCGAGGCACCGCTGGAGACGGCCATCGAGAACATGTAGCCGCCCTCCATCGCGGTCAGGCTGTGCTCCACGGGATCGGTGTTGGTCAACTGGGCAGCCGCGGACAGCAGGTTGACGACACCGGACGCGATGGCGGCCAGCCGCTCGGCGTCGTCGCGTTCCACACCGGTGTACGCGAGCGCGAGTCCGTCCACGGACACGGCTACCGCCTGGGTGACTTCCGGGAGGCGCCCGGCGAAATCGCTCAGGATCCAGCTCAGGTCGGAGGAGGTGGTCATTTCTCGGTCCGTTCGGTGGTGTCGTCCGGGGCGGAACGCCCCCGGTGGTTCGTGCTCCGGTTGATGCCCTGGGCGTACGCCGCCAGCACGTCGGAGACCTGTCGGGAGTCCCGGCGGCGGGGCGCCGGCCGCGGCGCGCCGGCCCCGGGGCGCTGTTCTGCACCCGTCCGCTTCCCCGCGGCGGGCCACTGCTGAGGCGCTCTGGGTTGCCGCAGGGGCAGCCCCGAGGAGCTGACGCCGGCGACGCGCGACACCGGCTCGTCGTGCACGGGGTGCGGCGCGGGCGTGGTGCCGTGGTCCCGCTCACGGATGGAGCCGGGGGGCCCGTCGTGGCCGGACGGGGTCTTCCGCTCGCCGCCTGCCGGGGCGCCGGCCCCGGCGGCGCCGACGCCCGCCCCGACCGGGGTGCTGTCGTGGCCGGGGCGCGCATGCGCGGTGGCCGGCTGCCGGTGGCCCCCCGGCCCCGGCGGTGTGATCGGCCGGGGCGTCTCGTAGCCGACATCGCTGCCGAGCGGGCCCGGCGTCGGAGCCCGGTCTTCCTTCAGGTCCAGTGCCAGCACCTTCGCGGGCAGCGTGACCTCGGCGATGGTGCCGGGGCCCGAGGAGTCGCGCAGTTCCACGACGATGCCGTGGCGCGCGGCGAGCCGTGCCACCACATGCAGCCCCATGGACCGTACGTCGCCGATGCCCGCCTGAGGTTCGAGCAGCGCGGTGTTGTGGACCGCGCGGCGTTCCGCCGGGATGCCCACGCCCTCGTCGACGATCTGCACGACGGCCCGGTCCCACAGCCGCCAGACGGCGACCCCGACCTGCTTGTCCGGGGGCGAGTAGCGGGTCGCGTTGTCGAGCAGCTCCGCCAGGATGTGCGCCACGTCGTGCACGGCGCGGGCGGTGATCCCGATCCCCGACTCGATCACGCCGAGGGAGACGCGGTCGAACCGCTCGATCTGCTGGGCGGCGGCCACGATGACGGTGGAGCAGCCCACATCGGCGGAGCGCACCCGGGCGTTCCCGTAACCGCCCAGCACCAGGAGGTTGTTGGTGTTGCGCTCCATGCGGATGGCGAGGTGGTCGAGAGCGAAGAGGGTCTTCATCCGCACGGGGTCGGCCTCGTCGCGCTGCACCGTGTCCAGCTCGGACACCATGACCGCGGTCAACCGTGCTCCCCGGCGTGCGACACCGACCAGCGTCTCCGCCAACTGCTCGTGGACATGGGCCTGTTGGGCGGCGAGGCGGACGGCCTCGTGGTGGACGGCGTTGAACGCCTCTCCGACCTCGCCGATCTCGTCCTCGCCCGTGGTGCTGACCGGGTCACCGGTCCGCCGGGCCACCTCCTCGGGCGTCGCGCCGCGCAGTGCGCCGGGCTGGGACAGCTCGCTCATCACTGCGGGCAGCCCGGAGTGGGCGACCTCGTGCGCGGCATTGCGCAGATCGCGCAGCCGCCGGATCATGACGCGGCCCAGGCGGACCGCCACGACGACCACACCGACCAGGGTCAGCACCACCAGCGCGACCTGCGCGCCGGCCGTCCAGATGAGAGTGGTGCGTACGTCGGAGATCTGGGCGAGGACGGCCGCGTCGACCCGCTTCTCCACCGAACGCAGCAACACCTGGCGGTCGTTGGCCGCCTTCTGCCATTCCTTCGGGGTGACCGTGATGTCCTTGCCGGTGCCCGTCCGCCCGATCTCGTCCTCAAGGCGCCGGGCCTCCAGCGCCTTCGCCCCGGAGAGGGTGCGCTCCAGCCAGGTCCGCCATTCGCCCGGCCCGAGGTCGAACATGGCGCCGGTCGACTCGGTGTAGCCCATCCGGCCGGCGTCGAAGGTCCGCTGCGAGGCGATGGTGAAGCCGCCCGCGGCCTGCGCCCTCGCGACGGTGACCTGCTGCTGTGCCGTGTGCTCCGCGGCCTCGGACAGGGCGGCGGCGGCGCGGATCCGGTCCGCGATGTCGGCGTCCACGCCGTCCGCCTGCGCGATGCCGTCGCGGTAGCTGTTGAGGTCGGCGATCACGATCCGATAGCCGAAGGCGAGGGCGGAGACAGTGCTGCTTCCCGAGCGCACCTGTGCGCGGAGGCCGGGCATCTCCTCGACGAAGCGCTCGATACGGTCCAGGGCGCCCCGCGCGCTGCCGGGAACCGCGGAGAGCCCCTTGGTCCGGCTGCGGAATCCGGCGATGCTCTCGTCGGTGGCGTTCGTACGCAACCGGAATGCCTCCGCGTCTCCCTGTTCGGAGATCAGGGCGGTGGCCGCCGCCCGCTCACGCTGTAATCGGTTGGTCAACTCGCTCGCTGCGTCCGCGACTTCGACCATCGAGGCCAGCCGGTCGGCCTGGAGCGCCTGGTTGGTCGCGGGGGCGAGTGCCAGGACCGAGAAGGCGACGGCCACGGTGAGCGGTGCGGTGACGAGGAGTACGAGGCGACGATTGATTTTCACTGCGCGGCTCCGTCGCCGGAACCGGGCTGGAGTATCGGTGACACGCGGATACCTGTACCTGTTGACGAATGGTGGGGGTGTCGGTGAGGGCGTGCTGGTGAGGGGAACGATGACGGTGGGGGGAGGCGTGCCGGTGGGGCAGGAGAGGCCCCGGGGCGCGCGGCATGATCCTATGCCGTAGTACACGCCGCCGGATGGGTGAATCAGCGAAAATTCTGCGCACCGGGCGCACGCAGGTGTTCGGACTTCGCCCTCAAGTAAGCACAAAACAAAGGTTCTTGACCGTGTCTGCGCGAACGCGGCCAAGGTGGTCTGTGCATCGCTGAATGCCGACATATGCCTGTGCGCAGTGTCAACGACATGCATTCCTGCGTGATAGTGGCGCCCGTGTACGCCGGGGAGATGGCAGAGAACGCCGCTGCATCGGTCGGCGCCCTGGTCACCGGAGCCGAGATCGCTCGGTTGGCCGGTGTCACCCGGGCGGCAGCCTCCAACTGCGGGTTCGTCCGGCCTCCTCGGCATCCACAGGGAGATCACCGCCCGGCAGCGGCGTGTCCGACGAGGTGCCGGCGGTAGCCGTCGGCGACAGCCCTTCCGCAGTCCGGGATGGTCGGCGGCCGCCTGGTCCAGGAGGGCCGACGCTCCAGACGCCAAGCGGAGAGCAGCGGCTCGATCAACTCCCCACGCGCGTCCGACAGATCACTCGGATACGCAAGCTGTCAGACCGGGCGTGGCCCGAAGCGGACGGCGAACCGCTCCTCC
The DNA here is from genome assembly GCF_040638385.1 of Streptomyces sp. NPDC026589. Classification (NCBI taxonomy): domain Bacteria; kingdom Bacillati; phylum Actinomycetota; class Actinomycetes; order Kitasatosporales; family Streptomycetaceae; genus Streptomyces; species Streptomyces sp. NPDC026589. The sequence continues at coordinate 92,248 of NZ_JBEZYG010000007.1, read as the reverse complement.
ACGGGTCACTTCCCTCCGGCTTCACTGACCTCCCGCGCTCCTCCGGTCGGGGCCAGGAATGTGCCTCATCGCTGCTTTCCCCCAGCTGGCGCGGCACCCGGTAGGGCAGGCCCGGTCTCGTCGGCCGGCCGGACCGGAGCCCCACGCCCCGGGCAGCTTCGGGGCCTCGCGCCCTCACCCGATCGGCCGCGCCCGTCGCCCTGTCCCACGGGACCTCCCTGATCCTTGGAGCATGGAACGGAAGCCAGGGAGGGTACTCCGCCGTCCCCCGGCGGAAGGCCGGCGGCCGGTCGTGCGGCCAGACCCCTCCGGGACCGGTTCATGCCTTCGCGGGCGTGGCGGTGCGCGATGCCCAGGCTGCTGATCGTGGAGGACGACACCGCGTCGGTCCTGGCCCTGCGGGCGCTGCTCGTGCGGGGCGGGTACCTGGTGCTGTCGGCGGCCGACGGCCGTGAGGGGCTGCGGCTGCTGTTCGCGGAGCGGCCCGACCTGCTGCTCCTGGATCTGAGGGTGCCCGGGCTGGACGGCTGGCGGGTCTTGGCGCGCGCCCGGGACATGAGCGACTTGCCGATCCTGGTGCTTTCCGGGCTCGACGACGTCGGGCACCGGGTGCGGGCGTTGCGTGCGGGCGCCGACGACTACCTGGTCAAGCCGTACGACGGGGAGGAGCTGCTGGCAAGGGTCGAGGCCCTGCTGCGCCGTGCCGGGCACCGGCAGTGGACCGGTGAGCGCGTGGGGGAGCACTTGCGGCTCGTGCCGGAGCGGCGGGCCGTGGTGTGGTACGGCGGCGAGGTGCGGCTCAGTGACATCGAGTACCGGCTGCTGCAACTCCTCGTCCGCAACCGGGGCCGGGTCGTCACGACCAGGCAATTGCTGACGCGCGTGTGGGACGACGACTCGGCGCTGGATACCGACCGGGTCAAGTTCGGGGTGCTGCGGCTGCGCCGGAAGCTGCGCGATGCGGGCGGTTCGCAGGGGCGGGACCCCGTCGAGGCGGTGCGGGGCTTGGGATACCGGTTCGTGAGCGGCGAGTCGGACGAGCCGCCGGAGGCCGACAGTCCCCTCCCGCCGGGGCCGGAGGACCCAGGCCCAAGGTCCTGAAGTGGTTCGAATCGGACAAAGCAACCGTCGGGCAACCGATGGGCAACGGTTGCGACAACCGTGAACCGTAAAGCTCGGGTCATGACTTTTCCAGCAGATCGCAGTGTCGCCGTCGTCCTCGGTACCCGCCCCGAACTGGTCAAGCTCGCCGAACTCATCCGGCTGCTCGGCCCCGCCGCCCGGGTGGTCCACACCGGCCAGCACTACGACGACGACCTTTCCGGCGACTTCCTGGAGGAGCTGCGACTGCCCGGGCCCGAGTATCTGACCGGCGTGGGCGGGCAGCCGAGGGCCGTGCAGGTCGCGGCCGCCCTCGCCGCGCTCGACGAGCGGTTCGCGGCCGATCCGCCGCGCGTCGTCGTCGTCCAGGGTGACACCAACGCCGCCCTCTCCGGCGCCCTCGTCGCGAACGCCCGGTCGATTCCGCTGATCCACGTCGAGGCGGGGCTGCGCAGCCACGACCGGGCGATGCCAGAGGAGCACAACCGGGTGCTCGTCGACCGGCTGGCGGACGTGCTGTGCGCGGCGACCCCGCAGAACCGCGCCCTGCTGCTCGCCGAAGGGCTGGAGGAGGAGCGCGTCGCCGTGACCGGCAACACGGTCGTGGAGGCGGTCCGCGCCCATCTGCCGGCGCGGCGGGAAAGGACGGACCTTCTCGATCGTCTCGGCCTGGCGCCGGACGGCTACGTCCTGGCGACGGTCCACCGGCCGGAGAACACCGACGACCCGGCCGTGCTCGCGCGCCTTCTGCGCGAGCTGACCCGGATCACCCGCACCCATCCGGTCGTGCTGCCCCTGCACCCGCGCACCCGGGCCCGGATCGAGGCCGTCGGACTGCTGCCGCTCCTCGACGAACTGACGGTGATCGCCCCGACCGGTTACAGCACGTTCCTCGCGCTGGCCCGGCACGCCGCCGTCATCGTCTCCGACTCCGGCGGGATCCAGGAGGAGACGACCGTCCTCGGCCGCCCGCTGGTGGTGGTCCGACGGTCCACCGAACGCCCCGAGGCGCTGATCGACTTCGCCGATCTCGTCGAGCCCGGCCCCGGTACCGGTGCGGCGGTGCGCCGCCGCCTCGCCGAGGGCCCGGAGGGACTGCGCCGGCTGGCGGCACTGCCCAGCCCGTTCGGTGACGGCACCGCCTCGCGCCGTATCGCGGACCTGATCGCCGGAATGATGCCGGTCGGCACCCCGCCCACGGCCGCCCCCGCCCCTGTGACGGCCGACGTCTGACCAGCGACGGGGCGCCCGGCCGCCCCGCCTCGCACCCGCCCCACCCAGGAGCAGCCGACGGTCCCGCTCCCACACGCTCGCCCACGTGACGCCGAGCGGAAGCCAACCGCCCGCTACCGATCCCGTGGAGGGTTCACATGATCCCCGAGTTCCTTCTCTACCTGTTCCCTTTCCTTCTTCTCGGCGGCTTCCTGCTCTACTGGGCCGGCTCCCGGCACGCCTACGCCCGTAGCGGTCCCACCGAGCCCGGTGATCCCGCCGCGCACGACTGGCACTTCTTCGTTCCGGCCCGGGACGAGGAAGCCGTGATCGCGACCACGGTCATCCGTCTGCGGACCGATTTCCCGTCCGCCCACGTCTGGGTCATCGACGACGCCGGCGACGACCGCACCGGCGAGATCGTGGCGGCCCTCGCCGCCGAGGACAGCTATGTCCGGCTCGTCTCCCGCCGCCGCCCCGACGCCCGCATCGGGAAGGGGGCCGCGCTCAACGCCGCGTACGAGGCGATGAACACCCACCTGGGTGAGGTGGACCGCTCCCGGGTCGTCGTGTGCGTGGTCGACGCCGACGGCCGGCTGTCACCGGACGCTGCGGCGTACGTCAGTGGCCCGGACGGTTTCGGGGACCCGGAGACGGGGGGCGTACAGATCGGGGTACGTATGCGGAACGTGGACGACGAACGCCCGCTGCCCGACCGCGGCCGGCTCGCCAACGCCTACGCGCGTCTGCTGGTCCGGATGCAGGACGCGGAATTCGCCGTCTCCAACACCGGAATGCAGCTGCTGCGCCGCCGGACCGGATCGGTCGGCCTGGGCGGCAACGGCCAGTTCACCCGCCTTGCCGCCCTCGACCGGATCGCCGCCGCTGAACGCCGCCCCTGGAAGCAGGACGCCCTCCTGGAGGACTACGAGCTCGGCATGCAGATGCGCCTGGCGGGCTACCGCGTCACCCATGTCGCCGACACCTGGGTGTCGCAGGAGGCCCTGCCGTACACCCGGCGGTTCCTGACCCAGCGCACCCGGTGGGCCCAGGGCAACATCCAGTGCGTGCGGTACGCGGGCCGGATCATCGGCTCGCGCCACTACCGCGCCCGCGGTGTCCTCGAATCGCTCTACACGTTCTTCCAGCCGATCGCCCACCTCACGGTCCTCGTGCTGACCGCGTTCCTGTTGTTCGTTCTCGCCACCGGCGTCGGGGGCGCCGTGCTGCTGGCCGCGTGGCCGCTCGCGCTGGCGCTGGGCATCCTGTCGGTCGTGCCCTTCCTGCTGTGGGGCCCGGTCTACCGGCGGGAGTTCGCCCCCGACCGCTCACGCGCGACCGGTCTGGTGTGGGGCATCACCCTGTGGCTGTACGCCTACCACCTGTTCATCGTCTCGGCCCGCGGCTCCGTACGCCTCCTGCGCGGCAGGACCGGCTGGGCCAAGACCCGACGCAACGCCGAGACGGCCACAACCGGACCCACCGCGACCGAAGTCTGACCCGAAGCCGAACGCATGTCCGACTCCTGAGATCCGCATCGGAGGAACGGTGATGACACAGACCCGTATGCCAACCCCGCGGTGGGCCGACGGCGCCTGCGTGTGCGCCCTGCTCGCCGTCGCCCTGGCCGATGTGATCCTGGGACCGAAGACGACCCTCCTCGGCCTCTTCGCGGCGGCACCGGCCGTGGCGGCCGCCCGGAACACGCCACGCGCCGTGGTCGGCACCGGGCTTCTCGCCGCCGCTGTGGCTGCCGCTCTCGCCCACCGACACCACTCGCTCGGCTCACCCGGGGGGATCCTTCCGCTGCTGGCCCTGGGCCTCGTCACCGCGTTCTCCGCCAGGGCGGCCCGCACCAGAACCCGCCGCGAACGCCAGCTCACGCAGATGCGCGACATCGCCGCAACCGCACAGGAGGCCATCATCGGTCCGGTGCCCGCCGCCTCCGGACCCGCGCGCATCGCGGCGTCCTACGAATCCGCCGCGGACGCCGCACGGATCGGCGGCGACTTCTACGACGTGACCCCGGTCCGCGACGGCGTACGCGTGGTGATCGGGGACGTTCAGGGCAAGGGGCTGAGCGCCGTCCACACGGCGGCCACCGTCCTGGCCGCCTTCCGCGAGAGCGCACCGGTCGCCTCCAGCCTGGAGACGGTGGGACTCAAGATGTCCTGCGCCCTGACCCGGCACGACGCCGACGACCGGTTCGTCACCGCCGTACTCGCGGAGCTGTCCGACGACGGCAGGCTGTCACTTCTCAACTACGGCCACCCCGCACCGCTGGTCCTCCCCGCCCCCGGCGGCATAGCCCGGGCGGAACCCGACCGGCCCGGCATGCCCCTGGGCCTGGACGCGGTGGGTCCCTGCAGGCCGGGGCACCACGACCGCACGCTCTCCCCCGGAGACCGGGTCCTGTTCCACACCGATGGCCTCGACGAGGCCCGCGACGCAGCCGGACGTTTCTACCCACTCAGCACGCGTGCGGAACTCCTGAGGGACGACACCCTGGCAACCGGACTGGAACACCTGCGCACCGACGTGCACCAGCACACCGCGCCCACGTCCCCGCCGGACGACTCCGCACTCCTGCTGCTCGAATACGCCGGCCACTCCCGTGCGCTGACCCTGGCGCCGCCGCGCCCCGCCCACGGCGCCGCCGATCCGGGATGCGAGAAGTGCGCCGTCACCAACTGTCCGATACCCGCCGAGCTGCGCCCCTACAACCCGCGGGGACGGCCACCCGAACCATAACCGCACGGTGCGGTCCGAGAGGGGGGATCAGCTGATCCGATCCGCACATGCCCAAGGCTCGACAGCGGGGGATCATCGGTGTGGGGCGATCAGCAGGTCAGGAAGGGGCGACCCGGTGTCCGTATTCGAGAGCTTCGAGGAGGCCGACGTCGCCGCCGCGCTCCTGACCGGGCCCCGGCACCGGCTGGTGCAGCACAACCGGGCCTTCGGGGAACTGTTCGGTTTCTGGCGAGACGGTCAGGAGGCCGGTGTCGCCCTGGCCGGAGCAGGGCTGCGCCCGGTGCTCCGCGCACTGGACCGGGCCGGGACCGACCGCTCCCCGGCGTTGCTCGACGCCAGCGGGGTCACCGCCCACGGGCCGCCCGGGCACCGCTTCTGGGTGGTGAGCTGCCTGCCGGTGACCTCCCCGCACGGGGCCTCCGTGCTGATGCTGGCGCTCAAGGTGCCGGAAGAACCGGGGAGCGCTGCCGTGATCCCGGCGGTCACCACGGATCACGGCGCGGACCTGGCGCGCTACGAGGCCCTGCACTCCGCCGTGCCGCAGGTGGTCTGGCGGATGACCCCGCAGGGCGACGTCTCGGCCCTCGTCGGCAGCCTCGGAGACACGGGGGGCGGCCTGTGGCATCCCAGGCAGAGCGGTCTCTCCTGGATGGACGCCGTCCACCCGAAGGACCGTTCCTGGTTCGCCGGGCAGTGGGCCGCCACGGCCCGGGGCGACGCGCTGCTCGACGCCGTGGTGCGGATCCGGCGCGCCGGGGACTCCGCCGGCTACCGGCACGTCAAGGTCATCGCCGTGCCCGTCCTCCGCCACGGCGAGCTCCAGGAGTGGATCGGCACCGTGGCGGACGCCGAGGTCCAATGGCGCCGGCAGACCCGTGACCGGCTGCTGAAGCGTACCGCGGCAGCCGCCTCCGCCCCCGACCTGCCAGAAGCCTTCGCCACCACCGCCTGTGCCGTGGTGCCCGATCTCGTCGACGCCTTCGTCGTGTTCCAGCTGAGGTACCCCGAGCACACCCGGTCCGGCGGCGAGGCCCTCCGCGCCACCAGGGCACAGACGGCGCTCGCCACCGGAGTACCGCGCCTCCCGCCGATCGCGGACGACTTCACGCTCGGCGCTCTGGCGGAGACAGTGATCGACAGCCGGCGGACGGAGCTGGTGACCTTCCCACCCGGCGAGCCGCCGAAAGCCCTGATGTCGGGGCCGTCCGCCGACTGGATGGTCCAGGCCCGCGCCACCAGCCTGGCCATCGTGCCCGTCGTCCTCGACGAACAGACCGTGGCGCTGGCCGCGGCAGCCACGTGCCTCGGCAACCCACCGCCCGACGACGCCGAGCTCGGCCTGCTCGAAGAAGTCCTTTACAGCGTGCGCGACCCGCTGCGCCGCGCTCTGGAGCTGCAGAGCGTCCGCCACACCGCCCTGGTCCTCCAGCGGTCCTTCCTCACCACACCTCCCCACGTCGACGGCGCGGAACTGGCCGCCGTCTACCAGCCCGCCAGCACGACGGCGGAGATCGGCGGTGACTGGTACGACGCGATCGTCGTACCAGGCGGAGCCGTAGCGCTCTCCATCGGCGACGTCGCCGGTCACGATCTCGACGCGGCGACGCAGATGACCAAGGCCAGCAGCATGCTCAGAGCCCTGGCCTACGCCGACGGCCCGGCGGGCCCCGCGCACACACTCAGCCGACTCGACCACGTGCTCCAGGGGGTCAGTACCGCCCCACTCGTCACAGCGCTGCACATCGTGCTCCGCCCGACCGGAGACCGGGCCTGGAGCGTCACACTGTCGAACGCGGGACACCCGCCGCCGCTGCTGATCCCAGCCGATGGCCCGCCCCGCTATCTGTACGGCTCCCTCACACCCGATCCGCCCCTGTGCGTCGCACCGGATGTGGAGCGCCACCACGCGCACCACGAACTCGCCGAAGGCGGCACCTTGCTGCTCTACACCGACGGACTGATCGAAGTGGCAGGCACCGACATCTCCGACGGCATGCGGCACCTCGCCGACCAGGCCACCACCCTTGCCCGCGACCCCGGCATGCCCCTCACCGACCTCGTCAACACGCTGCTCCCCCCGCCCCACGAGCGAGCCGACGATGTCGCCATTCTCGCATTCCGCACCGGAAGCCACCGGCGTCGGGCGTAGTCGTACGGCCCCTGGGCCCGGAGAGTCGCGGTGCCTTCAGCGGACCTCCAGACCGACGTCGGCGGAACGCAGTTGTTCGACCACGGACGTCACCTTCTGCCTGCTCTCGTTGAGGGAGTACGTGTACCTGAGGCCTCGCCAGGCGCGACCCAGCGGCGTCGAGCCCAATGCGGCCAACTGGATCTCGCGGACGTCCGTCCGGTCCGTGATGTATATCTGGACCAGCCAGCCGCCGAAGAATGTCTTGAGCGCGGCGAAGGCATCGAAATCCGTTCTCTCGTCGAACGGGTTGTCACTTGCCTGTACGGCGCCGAATTCGACCTTTCGCGAGGTCTGGAGGGTCGTACTGAAGGTCTTCTTGACCTGTTCGACGCTGAGGGTGGTGCGGAGCTGAATGACTTCTGTCGCCATATGCCGTTCCTTCGCTGGAAGCCGTCTTCTGTACCCCTTGTCCGCTACTTTCCGTCGACCACACGGCGGGCGCGGTTACCGAGGGAGCTGCTTTCTCTGTACAGGGTCATGACGAGTTTCAGATCCTGTTCCTTGAGCGAACCGAGGCCCAGTTGCTCGGCCTTGACGAGTGCTGCCTCGTACTGCTGCTTGGTAGCCATGTTTTCCCCTGGTGACTGGTGTCCGGTGCCCCGTCACGGACGGACCGGAGGGTCAGCGTGGCACGCGGGTGGCCGGCGCGGAGCCGATGGACGGAAAGTGACCGGACAAGCACCGGGAAATACCCGGTTCGTGTCCACGTGCTTCCGAGGGGGAGGCGTTCGTGCGGCCGGTGACGCCGCATGCGTATTTCTTCTACGACTCTCTTCAGTGATCTTCTTCTGCGGTCGCAGGTGATTTTCGCATCGCCGCGGTGAGCTTCACGGAATCGGTTGTGGCCTCTCCCGGACGGTGCCATCCTTCCGGCATGCCTGAAAGCGCGCTGCCGGATCACGCCGCGATCCTGCGAGAGTTACGCCTGATCCGGCCGGTCGGCGTCATGCGGTTGAGAGGGCTGCAACTGCCCTCGCTCGACCGGCTCGCCGCCGCTCCGGGAACGCCCAGGACCGGCCCCCGGGTGGAAGCGGTCGAACAGCTGCTGCGGTTCGCCGTGGAGTCGATGGACGCGGGAAGTCTCCGGGAAGCCGCTGCGTACAGCCTCGGTCTGGCCAGGGGCACCCGCGACCTGCCCTCGGTCGAGCGGCGCCGCAGAGCGGCCGCCCTGTACGGCATCACCGTCGATCACTTCCGCAAGCACCAGGAGCTCGCGGTGCTCGGCGAGGTCGCCGAGCAGGTCGTCCGGCTGAGCGGTGCGCCCGCCGCGGTGGTGCCCGGAGCCCCCGACGCGGCCCGGCGGCGGCCGCTGTCCTCCGGCCACCGGACACTGCCGGTGGTGGTCCTGGGGCGCCCCTCGTCGATCACCCTGCACGTGCATCCGGTCGATCTGCTGCGGGACGTGGACGTGGTCGTCTCGCCGACCAACACCTTCCTGTCCCTGCCGGAGGTCTACAAGTCCTCCGTGTCCGCCTCGCTGCGCCGTGCGGGCGCGCTGCGCGACTGCGCCGGAGGCCTGGTCGAGGACCGGGTCCACGACGAGGTGCGGGACTGGGTCGTACGGCACGCGGCTCCCGGCCGGTCCGTCCTACCGGGCACCGTGGCGCCCACGAGCGCGGGTGCGCTGGCCGAGCAGGGGATCCGGCGCATCTACCACGCGGCGATCGCGGTGCCCCGGCCAGGATCCAACGACTACGACGTCCAGCCCGACGATGTCACCCGCTCTGCCGCCCGTGCCCTGTCACTGCTGGCCGCGGAGCGCGACGCGTTCGATCCGCCGCTGCGCTCCATATGCTTCGCCCTCCTGGGCTCGGGCCGCGGTGGGCTGAGCCACGAGGCGAGCCTGCGCGCGGTCTGGGCGGCGGTCGAGGCCGAACTGGCGCGCGGCTCGCGGGACGAGATCCACCTGGTGGTGCGCCATCCCTCCCGCGCCGACCTCGTCGAACGAATGCTGGCCCCGTACGAGGACCGTCGCGCCGACCGGACGGAGTCCTCCCGTGGCACCCGCTGACGACGCGGCCCTGAGCGGCCTGGCCCGCGCGGCCGCCGACTGGGACCGGCTGGACGGCGGCCTCGACTCGCGGGCGCGGGCCCGGCTCGTCGCCCGCCTGCGCGACTTCCGCGCTGCCGTATCCGGTACGGAGCGCCGGGCGGAGGCGGCAGAGGCGGTGCTGCGGCTGCTGGACGAGGCCGAGGGGGGCGCGGGCTCCCGACTGGCCGGGGCGGCGGTCGCGCCCGACGGATTCACCGCGGAGGATCTGGCCGTCCTGGTGCTCGACGGCCACCGCATGGTGGGTCCCGTACTCGGTGCCGTACGGGAACGGCTGCTCGCCGCACCCGCGCTCACCGCCCCCCGCGGGTCATCCGGCCCCGGCGATCCGTACGACGCCCGGCTCATCCGGCTGCGGGCCGCGGGCGGCAGGATCACCCTGCCCGCGTTCCAGTTCCGCGGTCCGACGGACGCCTGGTCGGCGGTGCTGAGCGTGAACGAGCTCCTGGACGCCCCGCGCGACCCCTGGGGCGCCGCCGACTGGTGGCTTTCGCCCAACGCCTGGCTCGGGACCGCCCCCGCATCCCTGCTCGGCAGCGGGCGGGATGCCGAACTGACCGACGCGGCCTCCTACCTGGTGGAACCCGCGGACCTCCCGTGACCCGCACGGGTCCTGCCCGCGCCCCTGGTCCCGCTTCCTCCGACCCATCACTTCTCGAACCGCCCGCGCCGGCCGACGGTGCAGAGAGCAGACGTGACACCGTGGTGAACACCCGGCCGCCCGGAGCCCTTCCCGGCACACCCGGCAGAGTGACACTGGCCGAAGGCACCGGCCTCTACCGGCTGCACGCCGCGCACCGGCCCGCCGGCTCCTTCAACCCGGTGCCGGCCCACCCCTTCTACGGCGGGGGGCGCTTCGACGCGACCGACCACGACCCGTACGGCTACGCGTACACCGGGCTGACCGCGGCCTCGGCGGTCTGCGAGTCCCTGCTGCGGTCGGTGCCTTTCGACGGTGCCGACACCCCTCGGCTGCTGCCGCGCAGCGCCCTGCGCGGACGACGCCTGTCGTTCCTGCGCCTGACCGTCGACGTCACCCTCGTACCCTTGCTGTCCGGACGGGATCTGGCGGCCGTCGCGCAGGACACCTGGCTCACCCAGACCGAAGCCGCCCACTACCCCTTCACCCGGCACTGGGGGCACTGGATCCGGGAGAACACCGCACCCTGGGCCCAGGGGTTTCTCTGGCCGTCGAAGCGTGAACCCGCCGACCACGTGGCGGTGCTGTTCGAGGACCGGTGCCCCGCCGGCGTACTGGAGGAGGCCGGCGTGCCGCCCGTCGACTTCGAGGCGCCCGACGGTGAGGAGTGGCTCAACACCCTGCTGGAACCCTATCTGGCGCGGGTGGCGCCGTGATGCCCCCGGCCGGGGCCCCGTCCGGGCAGGAGGGCGAGGGGGTGCTGGACCCGGACGTGCTCAGCGACGGTGAACTCGCAGCCGAGCGGGACGAGCTGGCGGCCTTCACCGTCCAGCTCGACCCCGACGAGCTGTGGGACGCGTGGGTGACCGTGGGCTGGTGGAGCTTCCTGCTCCACGACCGCCGCGAGGACCCCGAGGACCTGCGGCTCGCCGTGGACGCCCTGGACACCGCCTTCGCGCTGCCCGTGCCGGGACCCGGCCCCGGCGACGAGAGGTACGACGCGGCGCTGGAGCTGAGGGCCGATGCCGCCGTGCTCCGCAGTGATGCGGCTCCGGAGGACCGGCACCTGCTCGCCGAGGCCGTCACCCTCCTGCGGTCCCGCCTCGACGGGCCCGGCGCCGACCGGGCGGCCCCCGGCGAACAGGCGCTGGCACACGTGCAGCTCGCCGGCCTCCACCTGCGGCTGTCCCACATCCCGGACGACTGGTCCGAAGCACCCGCGGCCCAGGTCGCCGCCCGGCACTATGCGTCCGCCCTGGCCCTCCAGGAGGTCGGCAGCCCGGACGTCGCCCACCTCCGGGAGCGTCGAGCCGCCGCCCTGCTGCGCTTCGGCCGGGGCACCGGCCACCAGGTGGCCCTGGAGGAGTCGCTGAGGGAGTTCGCACGTGCCGTCGCCGCCGCCCGAGCGGTCGGTGACGAGGAACTCGACCGGCAGCTCTGGGAGACCGGTGTCGAGATGGCCTTCGGCCGCTGCCTGCTGTGGGGCCGGTGGCAGGACGCGACACAACCGGCTCTGGCCGAGGAGCAGTTGAACACCCTGCTGGCGGCACCGGGCGCACTGGACGCCATCGCGCCCAGCTATCTGGACGCCTTCGGCCGCATCCTCCACGAGCGGGCCGCCGAACAGGACGACGACCCCGCGCGCGACCGGGCCATCGCCCTGCTGCACCGTGCCGTCCAGGACTGGCGGCCCGAGGAGGACGGTGAGGTGGAGGCGGCCGCCGCGGCCCTGACGATGTTCCAGTTCGCCCGCTACGTCACCGACGGGGACCCGGACCGGCTTCCCGGGGTCGTCCTGGGGGCGCAGACGCTGATCGACGGGGGGACGACGCACGGGGACGCGCTGCGCCAGGCCCGCGTGGCACTCGGCACGGCCCGCTCCGAACTGGCGCGGCTCGGCCTCGCCGCACCTGATCCGGAGGCGGCGGCGGACGCGGCCCGCGCCGCCCACGAACTCTCCGGCGCCTACATCGACGGTCGGCTCCCGGGATTCGACGAGTCGTCCCTGAGCGCCTCCGTCCGGGACGTGACCGGCTCCCACCGCATCGACCAGGCATTCGACCGGCTCTACGCCGACTGGCTGGCACTCGAGGACGCCGGGCAGGCCGCACTCGTCGCCGGGCAGATCCTCCTCGACTTCCCCAAGTGGGACCCGCACGGGAGACATGTCACCGAGGAGCAGGTCGACCGTCTCTTCCGCTCGGCGGTCACCGCCAGGACCGACGCCGGCTGGCAGGTGGCGATGCACAGCATGGTCTCCCTCATCCGGAGCACCGGCGCCGCGGCGGCCGGGGGTATCGGTGTGCACGAGGCGGCGAAGTACGCCGCCCGGGCCGGCGAACTCGCGGGCGACAGCCAGGACGTACGCGACATGGCGGACTTCGTCCGCGCCTACACGGCGATGCTGCGAGGACAACTGGTCGGCGGCGCGGACGATGTCGAGACCACGGTGACGCTCTGGCGGCGCATCCGGGACGGCGGGCTGTTCACCCCGTACCAACGCCTCCTCTTCGACGGGCAGTTCGGCGGGTTCGAGGCGATGCGCGCGGTGGCGCGCGGCGACCTCGCCCAGGCCGACCGGAGCATCGGCACGATGGCCGGCGCCTACCGCGGGATGCGGGACGAGGACATCTCCCGCATCGAGATGTGGACCCTGCTGGAGCAGGCGCGGCAGCTTCGGAACATGCTCGCCGGGAGCGTCGGAGCACCCACGCTGGGTGCCGTGGCGGGGCGGCCGGACACGCCCGCCCTGCGCATCGCCGCCGAGCGCCTGCCGCACGGCCACCGCGCTCATGTTCTCGGGGAGAACGGGATCGTGCGGAGCGCGGACGCCACCGCGGCGCGAGATGCACGGGCGTTGACGGAGGCCACGGATCTGCTCGTCGAGGCCATGGAGCTGAGCGACGAGGGCGGTGACACCTGGCTCCGGTACGCTCACGCGCTCGCCCAGGCCGACTGCGTACGCGCCCTGTTGGAACAGAGCCGCGCCCCGCTCGACCGGGGCATCGCCGTCATGGAGCGGGCCCGCCGCCACCTGCCCGGACCCGAGCACCGCCTGTGGGGCACCACGGGCCTGTCCCTGGGCACGGCCTACCGGCAGCGTGCCTCCCTGCGCGGCCCTGCCGCCGCCGAGGACCGGCGGGCCGCGCGCCGGGTGGGACTGGAGGCGTTGCGCGGCCACACCTGGGCGGCCCTCCTCCAGTCCGGTACGGACCACGCGGCCGAGGCGGCGTCCAAAGCGGTCGACGCGGCACTGGACGTGGCCGACTGGTGCCTGGAGGACGGCATGCCGCACGAGGCGGTCAGGGCTGTCGACTCCTGCCGCGCCCTGCTGCTCCACGCGTCGATCACCTCCCGGTCGGTCCCGGAGCGGCTGGAGGCGGCGGGCCGCGCGGACCTCGCCGGGCCCTGGCGGACCGCGAGCACGCAGGAGACCTCGGTGCCCGGTGCGCCGGACGGCCCCGGAGGCGTCCCCAGCGACCTGCGCCGCCGCGTGCTGGAAGTGCTCGCCGCCACGGGCGCCACCGGCCGTTCCGACAGTGGCGCTCCCGGACTTCTGGACCCACCGGAACCCGCCGAGATCGCCGCCGCGCTCAGGGCGACCGGATCGGACGCCCTGGCCTATCTGCTGCCCGCCCGCGAAGACCGCCGGGGCTGCGCCCTCCTCGTCACGGCCGACGGGCGCACCCACGTGCTGCCGCTGCCGCTGCTGCGAGAGGAGGCCGGCCCGATCCGGGACTACCGCCCCGGGGCCGGGGGCCGCGACATGGGGCCCGCGGTACCCGGCGGCCCGCGCCCTTCGGCCGTCCCGCTGCGCGAACAGCTCGACCGGCTCTGTTCCTGGGCCTGGTTCGCGGCGACGGAACCCCTGCTGGCGGCGCTGGGCGCCCCCGACCGGGAGCCCACGATCGTCCTCGCCCCGTTGGGCGCGCTCGGCGTGGTGCCCTGGCACGCCGCGTGGGAGCCGGGCATCGGGGGCACCCGGCGGTACGCGGTGGAGGCCGGGGCGTTCTCGTACACGGCCTCGGCCCGGATGCTCTGCGACGTGGCTTCCCGGCCGGCCGCGCCGCACACGGGCGCGGCGCTCTTGGTCGGCAACCCCACCGGGGATCTGCGGGCTGCGGGTGACGAGGCGCGCGCGGTGCACGAGGCGTTCTACCCCGCGGGCCGGTTCCGCTCCGAGGACGCCACACCGGAGGCGGTGCTCGACTGGCTGCGACGTCCCGAGAGCGCCGGCGGGGTCCTGCATCTGGCCTGCCACGGTTCGGTGGCGGAGCACCGCCGGCTCAGCGCCTTCCTCTCGCTCGCCGGCGGGCGGCTCGCCGCGGAGAGCCTGACGGAGGCGGGGGCCGGAGCGCGCGGGGCGAGGGACGGATTCCTGGAACTCGTGGTCCTCGCCGCGTGCCGCAGCCAGGTGTCCGGGCGCGGCCCCGATGAGGCGTACAGCCTGTCCACCGCCTTCCTGGTGGCGGGGGCCAACTCGGTGGTCGGTTCGCTCTGGCCGGTCCCGGACGACGCCACGTCGGTGCTGATGTTCATGACGCACCACTTTCTGCGGCGGACCGGCCGGTCACCGGGGCGCGCGCTGCGCCGGGCCCAGTTGTGGATGCTGGACCCCGCGCGGGTGGTGCCGGAGGGGATGCCGAGGGCGCTGCGGCGCTGGTCCGCGGCCATGGACCCCGACGACCTGTCGGGGTGGGCCGGTTTCACTCACCTGGGACGGTGACGGGGGCGCGGCACCCCCGTGTCCGCGCCCCCGTGTCCGCGCCCCCGTGTCCTCACCCCTGTGTCCGCGCCCCCGTGCCTCGGCTCAGCGTCCGGACGCCGTGGGCACGACCGTACGCAGGGCCAAGGTGCGGGTGGACCAGTCACCGGCCCATGGCCGGTGGGCCGGCCCGGCGTCGCGATGTGTCCGCGCGGGAGCGGCCAGCCGCAGTACGCCGTCGGCCGCGGCCGGGTCGAGGCGGTTGCGCGTGGCCCCCGGAACCAGCGGCTCCAACTGGAACGGCACGGTGTTGAACTCGTTCTCCGCGACGATCAGTTTGAGCCAGTCGCGTACGTAGGCTCCCGGCCGTACGGGCCGCCCCGGAGGCAGGCTGAGCCGTACCGGACTCCCTCTCAGCGCGTAGCCGGTGCGGCCGGCGCCGATGAAGTCCGGTTCGTAGAGCCCGAGGCCCGCTCCGTGGCTGTCGGTGAGATCGAGCAGCACGCACCACAGCGGTAGACGCGAGCGGTTGTGGATGCGGATCTGGACGAGGGGTTCGTGCCAGTCCCCGGGCCCTCCTCCGTACCGGAAGACCTGTTCGGCGGTCCCGTACGGCGCCGTGCCTGCCTCGACGGGTGTGCCGTCGAGGCCGCAGACCTCGACGTGTACCCGGCCCTCCAGGGGGGAGCGTGGGTTGCGCAGGCCGTGCAGCTGGTACCAGCGGGTCAGATGGATCAGGGAGTCGACGACGGCGTACGCGTCGGCCCGGTCCGCCAGCGGGAGGCCGGAGACCACGACGCCGCCGTCCCGGCGGGTCACCTGGGCGCGGCCGTCCCGGACCACCACGCGGAAGCGGATCAGCGGCTCGGGGTGCCGTCGGCCCGGCCCGGGGCCGGCGTGGAGCAGCGGTGTGGGGCCGCCCCCGGGACCGGCGGTGGCGAGCGCCGAGAGCAGCCACGCCTCCGCTCGCGGGTCGTGCGTCGCGTCGACCAGGAGCCGGGCGGGCGGCAGCGCGAGGGTGGCCAGGGCGACGGGATAGACGCGGGTCGGGTCCGGCGCCCAGTCGGCCGGTGTGACGAGCGTCCGGTCCGGCCGCACCTCCCGTACCCGCACCAACCGGGTGCCGGATTCCGGCCCCTCGACGGCCGTCCCGCCGGAGGTCACCACGAAGGAGGCCGTGTCCTCGCCCGTCGGGCGGCCGTCCGCCCGGGAGCTCAGCCCGTGCAGGCTTCCGTGGTCGACCTCCCAGCCGTCCCTGCCGTGGCGCAGGAGCTGCGGGCTGGGCGCGCGGGCGGCGCCGCCGAGGAACGGCCGGTCGGCGAGACCGCCCGACTCGTGCGGGATCAGTACGGGGTCCTGGCCGTGCCGCAGGATCTGTACGCCGCAGTGCGCGGCCGAGAGGATCTCCCGCGAGGTGGCGGTGGGCCCGGCCGCCGTGA
Organism: Streptomyces sp. NPDC026589; assembly: GCF_040638385.1. Taxonomy (NCBI): domain Bacteria; kingdom Bacillati; phylum Actinomycetota; class Actinomycetes; order Kitasatosporales; family Streptomycetaceae; genus Streptomyces; species Streptomyces sp. NPDC026589. The sequence continues at coordinate 76,159 of NZ_JBEZYG010000007.1, read as the reverse complement.
GCGCTTCGAGCAGCGCGTAACTGAACATGCCGTGCCGGCGGCCGCCGAGGTCGTGCTCGTACACGAGCTGTTCGACGGTGCCGGCGGCCAGCGTCACATGCCCGCTGCCGTACGGAAGGGAGCCGGCGGCCGACGCGAGCGCCCTGGCGGACGGGTCGGGCAGCCGCCAGCCGGGGTCCGGTGGCAGATAGCGGGCGGTGGGTCCATCCTCGTCGTCGCGGGTCGTCCCGCCCGAGAAGCAGCAGTCCATGACGGCGGTGGTGTGCGCGCCGCGCGCGGCGACGGACTCCAGCAGCGGACCCAGTTCGACATCGGCCAGCGGGCCGTCCGCACAGACGATGGCCTGGCAGTCGCCGGTGCCCTCCTTCATCAGCTCCTCGGCGCTGCGGGCGGCGAACCGCGTGCCGTGACCGGAGAACCAGAACAGTGCGCTGTCCCCGGCGACCGCCCGGCCGAGGTGCTCGGTGATGCCCTCCCCGACCGCCGCGGCGGTGGCCTCCCGGTCGCGGAGCACACGCAGGGAGAGCGGTCCGTCGACGCGGCTCTCCAGCCAGGCGCGGGCTGCGGCGATGTCGTTCAGGCAGCCGCGCAGCGGATGCGAAGCGACGCTCGGGCAGTATTCGTTGATCCCCACGAGGAGTGCGTGGACGGTCCCCGTCCTGGGGGCCCGCGCTCTCCTCGGGTTCGGCTCGTCGTCTTCCATGCCCGGATTCTGGCAGCGGGACCAGGTGCCGGATGGGGCAACTCCGGTGTATTACAGGGCCAGTTCCGGTGGAGAACCGGGCATCTGAAGAAGTTAGCCCATCAATCCGCAATTCCCATCCCATGATTGACACTTCATCACTACGCTCACTCTTCCTGTGACATGCACCACAGCATGTCGTGCTCATGCGTGCGGGGGATCCATGGGAGACATCGAGCGGCCACGCCGTCTGGTGCGGCCCGCCACGGCCACCGGTGCCGTACGGCCCGCCGTCGGCGCCGGGCGGGCATCCGCACGGCCGGGTCCGACCGCCGGACTCCTGGGTGCGAGGCCCCCGTTCCTTCTGGAAGCCCTGCGCCGCATGGACGCCCGGCTCGCCGACGAAGAGCTCCGCGACACGGCCGCGTGGCTGCGTGAGCAGTACACCGCCTCGTACGGCACGGCACCGGTCGGCTATGTCGCCCAGTGCTTCCTGGGCCCCCCGTACGTGGACCATCTGCTCGGCACCGACGGCCGCATCCTGGAGCACTACGCGCCCGCCGACCCGATGCCGGACCCCTTCTCGGCGGCCCGGATGCTGGCCCGCTCCGGCGCCTACGCCTTCATCGAGGTGTACGAGGGCGGGCTGATCCTGCCGGTCCTCGCCGACGGCGGCGTCGTACGTCCCTGAATCGCCCCTCCCCCCACCGCACCACCCAGACGAGCTGCGAGACCGAAGAGGAGGCAGGGATGACGGAGATCGACCGCCAACTGCACCACAAAGTGGAACAAGTCAGCAGTCATGTGCTCAGGCTCACGGAGAACCTGATCGCGGTGTCCGACCAGGTATCCGCCGTCGACACCGCCCAGAAGCAGACGCAGGACAGCCTGGCGGAGCTCGTCGCGGAGTTCCGGACCTTCGTCCGCGTTGCGGAACTGACCGCCAACGTGCAGAGCGCCGAGACCCAGATCCTCTCGGTCGAGGAGCGGCTGGAGCGGGAGTACGGCCACCTCAAGCGGGTACGGCGGACCGCTGTCGGCATCCTCCAGGCTTTCGACGTGGGCCTCGCCTCGCAGGAGACCGTCCAGCAGATCAGCGAAGAGCTGATGATCGAGAGCCCCCGCTACTGGCTCGCACCCGCCCTCGTGGCCCTGGCCGCTTGGCCCCGCGACGATCGTGCCCTCTGCGAGAAGGCCGTCGAGGAGGCGTTCAGGCGCTCACCGGCCCGTACGTCCCTGCTGTTCGCGCTGATCCTGCGCCGTCAGGGCCGTACCGACGCCGCGGTCCGCTGGCTGCACCACTATCTGCGCGCACAGGACCCGAACTCCCTGGGGCGGGAGTTCGCGGTGATCCTCGAATGCATCTCCCAGGGAGCCTTCGGCCCGGCCGCACGCGAGGTGATGAAGGCGACGCTCGCCACCTGGCGCGAGACGCTGATGACCGACGACGAGGCCCAGCACGCGCAGGTACGCCGCTGGCGGGCGGAGATCGACGGACTGCGGGGTCCGGCCTCCCAGGAGTTCCCCCGGCTGGCCGAGTGCTCCCCCCAGTGGCCGGCGCTCGACGCGGCACTCCGCGCCGCAGGCGCCCACCAGGAACTGCTGGACGCCTACGCGGCGACTACGGAGCCGGAGGCGCGCATATCCGACCGGTTGGAGGACACCGTCGACGACATCCTTGACCAGCTGGTCAAGGAATACGACAGCGAAGAGCTGCCTCATCACCGGCAGTTGGCGCTCCACCGGGCAGTGGTCGCGGCGGGTGGAGACCGGGAGGCGGCCCAGCGTGCCGCGGACGCCGACGCGCCGTCGTACGAGGAGCGGTCGGACTACCTGACCGTGCAGACCACGGCGGCTCTGAACCCCGAGTCCATCGGCGCCTCGGCAGCCACCCAACGGCTCTCCGTGGCCGCCTGCGCCCCGTGGCTCGCCGAAGCGCACGCCGGATTCAGCCGTGACTACCGGGCCGCGGTCCCGTCCGAGGTGCAACTCGTCATCGGTGTTCCCGACGGGATCGCCCTCGGGGGCAAGAAGTTCTGGATGCCGGCGTGGAAGGGCTCCTTCGCCACGGACGTCGACGCGCTGGAGCGGTCCCTCACCAGCCACTGGGAGCGCCGGATCGAGCCGTTCGTGGAGAGCCTGTCCTATCCGCTCAGGAACCAGTTGCTCCTGCTGGGCGGCACGGTCTTCGGGATCTTCCTGCTTCTGGTGGGCGCCAGCACCGGCTTCGCCGTGCTCCTGGCCCTCCTCGTCGGCGGAGCGTGGGGCGTCCTGCTCCTCCGGCGCCATGACGCCGCAGCCTCCACACAGGAGGACGCCCGCACCGTCCTGTGGACGCACCAACAGAAGGCGCTGGACCAGCTGCACGGGTCCGCCGCCGAACTGGCCGACTGGCAGCAGCGCTACCGGGACGCCGACGCCGTGGAGCCCGCCGCCCGCACCCTCATTGCCTCACTGGCGACCGGGGCGACGGCGAACGCGCCCTTCGAGGGGCGCGTCGTGACCGACACCGAAGGACGGACAGCATGAGCTCCGAGCGACCTGACCTGCCGCCGGTCCCCGGAGAGCCGCCGCGGCCCTGGGCGAGGACGCCGGCCCCCGCGGAGGGTTTCACGGCCACGGCCGTCCCGGCCATGCCGGTCGGCACGCCGATGGCAGGGGTGCTCCCCGCCCGGCCGCAGCCCCTGCTCCCAGCCGCTCCCTGGGCGTCCGGTGCCGGAGCCGGAAGCAAGCCCGCCACGGACAGAATGCGGCGCATCGCCCAGGACCTTCCCGCCTGGGAGCCGCTGCCGCCGGGCGAGATGACCGTACGGCGCCCCGGGACGGGCACGTGAGCGGGCTCTGGGCCGGGGGCGGGAGCTACCAGGCGTGGGTGGACCACCTGGAGACCTGGGCCGCCGGCACCACCACGACCGCCGGCTCCGCGTCCGCCCTCCCCGACCTTCCCGTGGAGCGGCTGCCCGCCGACGCCTGGCAGCGGCTGTACGTCCGGATCGGCGACGCTGTCAGCAGGCGGTTCCAGAGTTGGGCCGACGGGCTGGTCACGGCACTCGCCGCAGCTCCCGACGAGTTCTCCGCCGGGCGCGCCCTGGCTCAGGCGCGCGAAGGACTGCGAGAGATCCGCGCGACGGTGTCGCACCCGGGACTGCCGGAGGAGGTGCGGGAGAAGCTGCTGGCGTCGGTGGACGCACAGATCCGTCGGCTCCAGGGCGAGATCGACGCGCAGACGGATGCCGCGGCGCCCGGCTCCTCGGCCCCCTCGTGGGCCGAGGCCCGGCGCCGCACCGTGCGCGACAACCGCCTGACCCGTGTGCTCGACGAGGCCCCGGCCGCCGTCGCGCAGCGCCCCGCGGCCGACTGGTCCTACGACCCGGCAACCACCCGGCGCCGCGTCATCCTGGACTGACGGCGCCGCCGAGCCACCGGACTCCGAACGACGACCCCCGAGAGCGAAGGCACCCATGGCGAACTACGGCGACAGCCGCCATGATCTGGAGAGCTACCTCACCGCACGCGTCCCGGTCATCGGAGTGCGCACCATCGAACAGCGGCGGGCCATCCGCCTGGTGAAGGAAGTCGCCGAGCATCCCAAGCGCACTGCCCAGCCCTTCTGGATCTACACACGGGCGACGGGCCTGCGTGATCTGCGGACCAACAGCACGGTCCTCGACGACCGTTCGCTGACGGGCGCGATGGACTTCATGGCGGCGCAGTTCGGCGCCCGGCAGCTGGCCACCGTGGTTCTGGTCGACCCTGACGGCCTGGAGTCCGACACCCCCTTCACACGCCATGTGGCCGAACTGGCGCGCCTCGCCGACTCCAACGCGGGCAGCATCGTGCTCATCACCGACAACCCGATCTGGAGCGGACTCCAGCGGCTCGGCATGAGCCTCCAGCTCGATCTTCCCGATCCGGCCGAAATGTACGCGATCATCAGCGACTTCCTGACCGATCACCGCGGTGTCGTCCCAATCGCGTGGACGGCGGACGACGCCCGGCGAGCCTCGGAGTTCCTCCAGGGAGTGACCGAGGGGGAGGCGGTCAACCTGATGGCGACGGTCGTCGCCAAGGGGTCCGTCGAACCGGACGACGTCATGGTCCTGGCCCGTTCGAAGGACCGGATCTTCAGCGACCTCGCCGGTCTGGAGCGGCTCAGCCTCAAGGCGTCGGACTACTCCGTCGGCGGCCTCTCCAGCCTGCGCACCTGGCTGACACGCAAGCACCGCCTGATGCATGCGGACCTGCGCGGCACCGGCCTTCGTCCACCCCGCGGCGTGCTGCTGGTGGGCGTCCCCGGCTGCGGCAAGTCCCTGTCGGCCAAGGCCGTCTCCCAGCAGTGGCAACTCCCTCTCTACCGGCTCGACATGGCCAGCATCCACGGCAAGTACCTGGGTGAGTCGGAGAGCCGGATGCGAGAGGCGCTCGCCACGGCGGACCGGGTGGCGCCCTGCATCCTGTGGATCGACGAGATCGAGAAGGGTCTGGCCGGCGGCAACGACCAGACCGGCGTACCTCAGCGCGTGCTCGGCCAGTTCCTCTTCTGGCTCCAGGAATCGGAATCCAGGGCCTTCGTCGTCGCCACGGCCAACGATGTCCGGAGCCTGCCACCGGAACTGCTGCGCAAGGGCCGGTTCGACGAGCTGTTCTTCGTGGATCTGCCGGACGAGAAGGACCGCAAGGAGATCATCGAGCTCTACTACCGCCGCTACGTGAAGGCCGAACCGGACGCGGACCAGGTGGCACGGCTGGTGGACATCTCCGAGGGCTTCGCGGGGGCCGACATCGAATCAGCCCTGCACGACGTGGGCGCCGAGGTACTGCTGAACGGCGGAGCCGAGGCTCTCCACCCGTCGTTCGTCCTCCAGACCTTCGCCAACACGACCCCCCTCAGCCGTACCAACCCGGAACAGGTCGAGGACATCAGAGCCTGGGGCCGCGAACGCGCGGTCCCGGCCGGCCGCCAGCCGGCCACGACGTCCCCTTCCGGGAATGTGCCGTCGCGCAGGGTGGTGTTCCTGGGGGAGTGACCCGAGGGGTGGCGGACACCCGCACCCGCACCGCCGTGACCGCCAGACGTCGCCCACCTCGAACTGGCCTCCCTGGCAATCGCGCTGAAGCGGCGGGTGGTTGTCCTCCAGGCCGTCGAGCACGCGCAGAGCAACGACGGCAATCCGTTCGAGAACTTCACCCGCGAACTCAGGCGCGATCAGCAGCGCCTCGATGAAATGGAGTCGAGCATCGCCGGTGTCCTGGTGCGCCTGTCGGCACTTGAGCTGGCCCGCCCGAGCGGCTTGCGGGCGCCCGTCTTCACGACCGGTGAAGTGGATCGCCTCATGAGCGCGACGCACCGGATTCACCAGCTGGGCCGTGGCGTCACCGTCAACAGCCGGCCGACAGACGTGGCGATTGAGATTGCTCGCGACAAGGACGGCTCGGTGGTCGTGTTCCCCGCATTGCCGGCGTAGACGTATCGGTGTGTTCGGCATCGCGCACAGGGCGCACCCGTCCCAAGACGCCGATCAGCAGCGGCGGGCAGCCGGACCGGGACCGTGGTGGGTGGCGCGCAGAGTGTTGAAGGCGCTGTCGTGGTCGAAGGCTGCCTCGATCCCACACGCGCAGGATGGTGGTCGCCCAGGGCAGGCGGGCCAGGACCTCCCTGGGACTTCAGGAGAAGCAGCCAGAGGCCGACATACCCGGTGTCGATCGGGTTGGGGTCGAGAGCTGGCCTGAGCATTCGACGCATTCATGGTGCACTCCGCACCGGGAGCAAGCTTTCGCCCCGGAACCCTCGGCTTTCACGCCTGAGTTGATGCAAGATGGCCTGGTGTCAAATCTCCGCAGCGACCCTCGTACCTCCGCTGCTGTCCGCGGCAGCGGCTGGGTAGCCAACTCACCACAGGCCGAGCAGTTGCTGACGCATCTGGCGCCCGGTGAGCGGGTCGAGTCGCTCTTCACCACTCTCCGGTTCCACGGCGCGCTGACCGGTCATCGTCTCCTCCTGTGGCGGGGCACCTTCAAGGTGGAACACATGGAACTGCGCCGTCCCCTCACCGTCCTGGGGAGTGGGAGTCAGTCGCGGTTCGGCGAGGCGGTCGTGCTCGACGGCCCAGAGGGGGTGATGGAGCTCAAGCCCCTTTCGCCGGTGCCGGCCCGTGCTTTGATCGACGCCGGTCGGCCTGGTGATGACGACGGCCCGGGCACTCCTCCGTACCTCGCGCAGGGCGACAGCGACGCCTCCGGGATCCCCCGAGCACACCCGGGGAATCCCGGCCGGGCATCCACACCTCCGCAAGCGAAGGAATGCACCGGCTCACAGGAGAGGGTGTTCCGCGCGAGAGCCATCCGCACGTGGCAGGACGCCGAGCTCGCCGCCGTCGACCACATGCGCAGTATCGGCTTCGCCGAGGCGCAGGTGACAGGTTCCGGCGCGGACGGGGGTATCGACGTGATCGCCCACGATGCCATCGCGCAGGTGAAGCACTATGCCCAGCCGATCGGTGTCGGTCCCATCCGAGAACTGCGGGGGGTGGCGGAGGCGCACCACCACCTGCTGTTCTACGCGTCCGGCGGCTATACGGCCAGTGCCCTGGAGTTTGCGCACGAGAGGGGGGTCGCGCTGTTCTCCATCCTGGAGCTCGGCCACATCACTCCAGTCAACCCGGCAGCGTCTCGGCTGTCTGCTCGCCAGGACCGGACCGCCGGATGGAGCCGGACGACGCCCAGCTGGAGTCACGTGGACTCCGGGCGCGGGCAGTCCCCGAACTCGCGCGCGATCCAGCGCGCCGCTGAGCTGGAGGCCCAGCGCCAGACCGTGCGCCGCCTGATCACTGGCGTCCGTGCGCAGACGGGTGTGGTTCACGCGCTGCCGTCCAACCGGTATACCAAGGACCGCATCAAGACACTGAAAGCAGCGCACAAACTGACGGAGCGAGCGGAAAGCCTCCTGGCCAAGTCGGAGGCGGACTTCCAGACCCACGGCGGCCGGAAGCGACTCATCGCCATGGCCGACGAGAGGACCCGCGAAGCTGCCCTGAAGCTGGGGATGCGTGTCTGAGGGCACAGCAGGCAGGAGGTTCTGTCGCTCTCATGGTCCGTCAGGGGCCCGGCAGCGAGACCGTTCCTGATGCGGAGCTTGAGTCCCACCGGGAATGGAGGCTCTGCTGCCGCGGCAGATCCGGGGCTACCGGCGGCGAGTGGACGGTTGGTCCGACGTCCGAGACCGAACTCGCAGAGGTTCGACGCATCCAGGGTGGGCAACCTGATCACTTCTTCGATTTCTGGAGCCTGGTGGCAGGGACGCGTTTCCTCCCCATCTCGATGATCTGGCCGGCGGCCTTGAACGTGAGGTTGAGGGCGACGCTGTCGGGGACCTGCTGGTCGGGGCCGAGGTGTCCGGTGATGTAGTCGCCCATCTGGACATCCGGGCCCAGCCGCCTGAGGACCATGTAGGCGATGGACTCGGCCTCGACCTCGTCGCGGGCATGGGCAATGGCGCGTTCCTCGTCCGAGCAGGGCCGCAACCGACGGTCGGGCCAGGTCTCCCCAGGACCTGCGCCGAGGTGTGCGCAGAACAGGTGCCCGAGCTCGTGGGCCAGCGTGGCGTACCGGTCCAGCAGGGGCAGATTCCGGTTGACCTCGATCTCGAACAGCGTCGGGTACGTCTCCGGCCGATCCCCGGGCCTGCTGCCAGAACGCCCGACGAAACCGCCGGACCTGCTCGGGTACGTGCGCCCGCAGGAGGAGGCCGCGTGGTCGACCAAGGTCAGCCGGATTCCCAGGGGCGCCAGGTTCGACTCCGTGTGGTGCCAGAGCTCAGCGACTTCCTTCTCACCGGCCCGCGATGACACCGACACACGGGAGGTGACCTCCTTGGGCAGGGCCCGGGCTCCCGGCAGGGCTTCTGTGTCCCCGACGTCGTACACGAGCATGTAGGGCCCCCGGGGCTGGAAGATCAACAGCGGTTGGGCGCCGGGTCTGAGTACCCGCCGGTACTTCGATTCCCACTCCGAGGAGGACAGGACGTAACGCGCGCCCGGCCTCTGGATGTGGACCACCATCGCATTGAACGGGGCGTACCGTTTGAAGCGTCCTACGAACTCGAGTATCTGCACGTAGTCGGCGGACGAGCGATAGCGCTGGGCGCCTCGGACGAGATCGTCGATCGACGTCGATCGACGCCTTGGCCAGGTCCGCCTGAGAGACTTCGACCTCCTCGTGCCAAGGAAGATCCAGCCCGTACTGCGCGATCACCGGTTCTTCGTGCTCCAGCGGAATTTCACGGAGCCGCTTCCAGGTCGCGAGCTGTTCTCCGGCCCAGCCGGGTTCGACCATGTGCGCGAAGGACAGCAGCCCGGTGACATGAGCGTCCAGCTCGGCCAGATCTCCGAACTTCTGATGATGGCAATGCTGCACGACACCGAACGACGCGGCTCCTCGCACATGCATGGTGATGCGGCGCTTGTACGCGCGCGTCAGGCGAGGAGTGGGGCCGTCGACGACGATGCCCAGTACGCTCCGGCGAGCACCGGGGCGAGCCACATAGGTCTTCTTCGCGTTGAGTCTCATGTCCAGCGGTTCCATGGCCCTCTTCACCTCGGCGACGAGACGGTCCACGCGGTCGTGGGGCACGGGACCACGGCTGGAGAAGTACATGTCGTCGCTGTAGCGGGTGTAGCGCAACCTCAAGGACTCCGCCCGGTGCGAGACGACCTCGTCGACGTCGCGCATGACGATGTTCGACAGATACCCACTGGTGGGAGCGCCCTGCGGCAGGAAGCCCTCGCGGGTGTGCTTGTGGACCAGGGCGGGCCGGCGGACGGAGAGGTGCTGCCCGGTGGTCTCCAGGTACATGTCGCGGTGCCCGGTGCCACGGTTCGTCCAGGTCCGGTTCGACGCAGTGGGTGGGGGAAGCATTCCCACCGGTCGGAGAGAGCGGCGACGAGCAGCAGGACACGTCCGTCGGTGCGGTCGGCGTGACACGACCGATATCGGACGTCGCGAGGCCACTTCGGCGACAACCCCCGTGAAGGCTGATGGGCACTCAGACTTCTTTGACGTACCGTCACCCATTCAAGATCATCTTGCACGTGCGTTGCACAAGGCGCTGAGAGACAACTGTGATCGGTGGAGGGCTGTGAACGTATATATCCGCAGTTCAACTGGCATGTTGCGGTGTTGTGCCCCTTGCCCCCAAGGGGCACAACACCCCACCCGTCAGATGTCCCGGAAGATCTCGATCTGCGCGCCCACCGAGTTGAGCCGCTCAGCCAGTTCCTCGTAACCGCGGTTGATCACATAGACGTTGCGGAGTACGGAGGTGCCCTCCGCCGCCATCATCGCCAGCAGCACCACCACGGCGGGCCGCAGGGCGGGCGGGCACATCATCTCGGCGGCGCGCCAGCGGGTCGGGCCCTCGACCAGGACCCGGTGGGGGTCGAGGAGTTGGAGGCGGCCGCCGAGGCGGTTGAGGTCGGTGAGGTAGATCGCGCGGTTGTCGTAGACCCAGTCGTGGATCAGGGTCTGGCCGTGCGCGGCGGCGGCGATCGCCGCGAAGAACGGGACGTTGTCGATGTTGAGGCCGGGGAACGGCATCGGGTGGATCTTGTCGATCGGGGCCTCCAGCTTGGAGGGCCGCACCGTCAGGTCCACCAGGCGGGTGCGCGCGTTGTCGGCGGCGTACTCCGGGGTGCGGTCGCAGTCGACGCCCATCTCCTCCAGGACCGCGAGTTCGATCTCCAGGAACTCGATCGGCACCCGGCGGATGGTGAGTTCGGACTCGGTCACCACCGCGGCGGCCAGCAGGCTCATCGCCTCGACCGGGTCCTCGGAGGGGGAGTAGTCCACGTCCACGTCGATCTGCGGGACCCCGTGCACGGTGAGCGTCGTCGTGCCGACGCCGTCGACCCGTACGCCCAGCGCCTCCAGGAAGAAGCACAGGTCCTGGACCATGTAGTTGGAGGAGGCGTTGCGGATGACGGTCGTGCCGTCGTGGCGGGCGGCCGCCAGCAGGGCGTTCTCGGTCACGGTGTCGCCGCGCTCGGTCAGCACGATGGGCCGGTCCGGGGAGACGGACCGGTCGACCTGTGCGTGGTACAGCCCCTCCGTGGCGGCGATCTCCAGGCCGAACCGGCGCAGCGCGATCATGTGCGGCTCGATCGTGCGGGTGCCGAGGTCGCAGCCGCCCGCGTACGGCAGGGTGAACTGCTCCGTGCGGTGCAGCAGCGGACCCAGGAACATGATGATCGAGCGGGTGCGGCGCGCGGCGTCGGCGTCGATCGCCTCCAGGTCCAGCTGCGCCGGCGGCACGATCTCCAGGTCCACGCCGTCGTTGACCCAGCGGGTGCGGACCCCGACGGAGTTGAGCACCTCCAGGAGCCGGAACACCTCCTCGATCCGGGCCACCCGGCGCAGGACCGTCCGCCCCTTGTTGAGCAGCGAGGCGCACAGCAGCGCGACGCAGGCGTTCTTGCTGGTCTTGACGTCGATGGCCCCGGAGAGCCGGCGTCCGCCGACGACCCGCAGATGCATGGGCCCGGCGTAACCGATCGACACGATCTCGCTGTCGAGGGCTTCACCGATGCGGGCGATCATCTCAAGGCTGATGTTCTGGTTGCCGCGCTCAATGCGGTTGACGGCGCTCTGGCTGGTAGCGAGCGCCTCGGCCAGCTGGGTCTGTGTCCAGCCCCGGTGCTGACGGGCGTCACGGATGAGCTTGCCGATGCGTACGAGGTAGTCGTCTGACATGACGGCAGGTTATCTCAGATATGAGATGAGGCTGCTGTGGGGGTGTGCCGTTCGAGTGACGGGTGTGCACCGGCTCCGCGTGAGCGGCCTCCTCCCACAGTGGCCCCTTCCGGAGTGAAGGGCGCGGCCGACGCGTCCGTACGAGTTGCGTGGCCCATGCCCGTCGCCGCGCCCCCGCCACCCGCCTCGGCGTGCGGGGGCGCGGCGGTTCACACCGTCATTACGCCGACGGGGGGCCGGCCGGGCTGTCGGGCGTCGGGGCGTCGAGGACGGCGGCCACGGCTTCGATCTCGACGAGCTGGTCCGCGTAGCCGAGCACGGTGACGCCCATCAGGGTGCTGGGCACGTCGTGGTCGCCGAAGGAGTCCCGGACCACCTCCCAGGCGGCCACGAGATCCTCCTGCCGGGCCGACGCCACGAGGACCCGCGTGCTGATGACGTCCTCGACCGAAGCGCCCGCGTCGGCGAGCGCCGTCCGCAGGTTCTCCACGGCCTTCGCCGCCTGGCCCGCGTAGTCGCCCACGGCCACGGTCTCGCCGTGCTCGTCGAGCGGACAGGAGCCGGCTAGGAAGATCAGCCGGGCCTCGGCGGGTGCGGTGGCCGCATAGGCGTACTCGGCCACGTCGGAGAGGGAACGGGAACGGATCAGTGAAACGGCGCTGGTGCGGGTCACGATGGGTGCGTCTCCTGGTGCTGGGGGTCGGCCCTGGAGTACGCCATCCTTTCAGCGTGTTCCGCGTCCCGCTTCCTCATTTTTCTTCCCAGCCGAACGCAGGCCCCGCGCCGCCCACTTGGGCTGAGCACCTGGCGAAGGGCGTCAGCGGCTCGGCGGCCCGCCGGCGGTGACTCGTCCCGCGACTCCCGCGGCGGCGAAATACGGAGGCTCGGCGAACGGCGCGCCGTTAGGGTGGCCCGATGGCTCCGATCAGGCAGGTACAGATCACCTTCGACTGCGCGTCGCCCTCGCGCGTCGCGTATTTCTGGTGCGAGGTGTTGGGGTACGTCGTTCCGCCGCCGCCGGAGGGGTTCGCCACGTGGGGCGATTACGACCTCTCGCTGCCGTCCGAGCAGCGGGACGCGGGCTTCGCCTGCCAGGACCCCTCGGGTGTGGGCCCTCGGCTGTACTTCCAGCGCGTTCCCGAAGGCAAGGCCGTCAAGAACCGGGTGCATCTCGACGTGCGGGTCGGCACCGGGCTCGTGGGTGAGGAGCGCCTCGCCGCGCTGGAGGCCGAGTGCGCGCGGCTGATCCCGCTCGGTGCGGTGCGCGGAGAGCTGCTGCTCGCCGACGAGGAGAACGAGTCCTGCCTCAACATGCAGGACATCGAGGGCAACGAGTTCTGTCTCGACTGACAACCCCAGGCTCTGTGCGCGGGGCCCGGCCCGTCCGGCGGGCCCCGCCGCACTACCGTGGCTCCGCATGACCGACTTCGAGATCGAGATCACGGCGGACCTGGTCCGCGGCCTGCTCCAGGAGCAGCATCCGGACCTCGCGCGGCTGGCTGTCCGCGAGGTCGAGGGCGGATGGGACAACCAGCAGTGGCGCCTCGGGGACGAGCTGGCCGTCCGCATGCCGCGTACGGAACGCGCCCCGGATCTTCAGCTCAAGGAGCGCCGTTGGCTGCCGGTCCTGGCTCCGCGCCTGCCGCTGCCCGTCCCGAACCCCGTGCGGGCGGGCGAACCGTCCGTACGCTTCCCGAAGCCCTGGACGGTCATGACGTGGGTTCCCGGTGAGCCGCTGGACCGCACCTCGATCAGCCGCGGCGACCATGCGGCCGGTGCTCTGGCGGACTTTCTCCGGGCCCTTCACGTGGAGGCGCCCGTCGACGCGCCGGCCGGTTCGGACCGCGGTGGTCATCCCCGTGCGCACACGGAGGGATTCGACCACTTCTTCCACGCCGTCGTCCCCGACGGCATCGCCGACGAGGTCCGCGCCGTCTGGGACGATGCCGTCGCGGCCCCGGAGTGGGAGGGGCCGCCGGTATGGGTGCACGGTGATCTCCACCCCGCGAACGTCGTCGTGTCGGACGGGACGCTCTCGGGCGTGATCGACTTCGGTGACCTGTTCGCCGGCGACCCGGCGTGGGACCTCGCCGCCGCGTGGGTCGTCCTCCCCGCGGGCGCCGCCTCACGGTTCTTCGACGCGTACGAGCGTGCGGACGAGGCGATGATCCGGCGCGCCCGCGGGCTGGCCGCCATGAAAAGCCTGGTGCTCCTGCTCATGGGGCGGAACGGGGACCAGGGGCTTCCCGGAGGCAAGCCGACCTGGGGGCCCGCAGGCCGGACGGCACTCGACCGCGTTCTGCGTACGGGCGTGGTCTGAGTACCGCGTTCTGCGTACGGGCGTGGCCCGAGTGCCCCGTTCCGCGTAGGTGTGTGGGCCGGGCGCCCTGTCCGGCCGCACGGGCGTGGTGTGGGCGAGGTGCTCAGCCGGTCGCGGTGAGCTGCCGTGCGAAGCGGCGTACGGCATCGGTGAAGGCGTCCGGCGGTGCGGTGGGGGCACCTGGGCATGACCGAGCGGCGGCTATGTACTAGAGTTATCTCGACATCGAGATATCTGCCGGGGCGCACCGAAGCCGCCGCCCGGTAAGGGTTACCTAACTAATCCTTACCTTAGCGGATGGTCGGAGCAGTAGACGGCAAAACGCGGCGCCGACTGCCAATGAGGCGCGGCGCGGAGATACGCGCACATTGAAGAAGGAGACTGTCGTGTCGGCGAACAGCTTCGACGCCCGCAGCACGCTGCGCGTGGGCGACGAGTCGTACGAGATCTTCAAGCTGGACAAGGTAGAGGGCTCCGCGCGCCTCCCGTACAGCCTGAAGGTCCTGCTGGAGAACCTGCTCCGTACCGAGGACGGCGCGAACATCACCGCCGATCACATCCGGGCCATCGGTGGCTGGGACTCCCAGGCGCAGCCCAGCCAGGAGATCCAGTTCACGCCGGCCCGCGTGATCATGCAGGACTTCACCGGCGTGCCGTGTGTCGTGGACCTCGCCACCATGCGTGAGGCAGTCAAGGAGCTCGGCGGGGACCCGGCGAAGATCAACCCGCTGGCCCCGGCCGAGCTGGTCATCGACCACTCCGTCATCGCCGACAAGTTCGGCACCAACGAGGCGTTCGCCCAGAACGTCGAGCTGGAGTACGGCCGCAACAAGGAGCGCTACCAGTTCCTGCGCTGGGGCCAGACCGCCTTCGACGAGTTCAAGGTCGTCCCCCCGGGCACCGGCATCGTCCACCAGGTGAACATCGAGCACTTGGCCCGCACCGTCATGGTCCGGGGCGGCCAGGCGTACCCCGACACCCTCGTCGGCACCGACTCGCACACCACCATGGTCAACGGCCTCGGTGTGCTGGGCTGGGGCGTCGGCGGCATCGAGGCCGAGGCCGCGATGCTCGGCCAGCCGGTCTCCATGCTCATCCCGCGCGTCGTCGGCTTCAAGCTGACCGGCGAGCTTCCGGCCGGCACCACCGCCACCGACCTCGTGCTGACCATCACCGAGATGCTCCGCAAGCACGGCGTCGTCGGCAAGTTCGTCGAGTTCTACGGTGAGGGCGTCGCCGCCACCTCGCTCGCCAACCGCGCCACCATCGGCAACATGTCGCCGGAGTTCGGCTCCACCGCCGCGATCTTCCCGATCGACGACGAGACGCTGAAGTACCTCCGCCTGACCGGCCGCGACGAGCAGCAGGTCGCCCTCGTCGAGGCGTACGCCAAGGAGCAGGGCCTCTGGCTGGACCCGGCCGCCGAGCCGGACTTCTCCGAGAAGCTGGAGCTCGACCTCTCCACGGTCGTCCCCTCCATCGCCGGCCCGAAGCGCCCGCAGGACCGCATCGTCCTCGCGAACGCCAAGGAGCAGTTCGCCCGCGACGTCCGCAACTACGTCGCCGACGACGAGGAGGCGGGCAAGGAGTCCTTCCCGGCCTCCGACTCCCCGGCCTCCTCCAACGGCGTCCCGTCGAAGCCGACCACGGTCACGGCCCCCGACGGCTCGACGTACGAGATCGACCACGGCGCCGTCACCGTCGCCGCGATCACCTCCTGCACCAACACCTCGAACCCCTACGTCATGGTCGCCGCCGCGCTCGTGGCGAAGAAGGCGGTCGAGAAGGGCCTGACCCGCAAGCCGTGGGTCAAGACCACCCTCGCCCCGGGCTCGAAGGTCGTCACCGACTACTTCGACAAGGCGGGTCTGACCCCGTACCTCGACAAGGTCGGCTTCAACCTCGTCGGCTACGGCTGCACCACCTGCATCGGCAACTCCGGCCCGCTGCCGGACGAGGTCTCCAAGGCGGTCAACGAGAACGACCTCGCGGTCACCTCGGTGCTCTCCGGCAACCGTAACTTCGAGGGCCGGATCAACCCCGACGTCAAGATGAACTACCTGGCGTCCCCGCCGCTGGTCGTCGCGTACGCCATCGCCGGGTCGATGAAGGTCGACATCACCAAGGACGCCCTCGGCGTCGACCAGGACGGCAAGCCGGTCTACCTGACCGACATCTGGCCCTCCGAGGCCGAGGTCAACGACGTCGTGGCGAACGCCATCGGCGAGGACATGTTCAACAAGTCCTACCAGGACGTCTTCGCGGGCGACGCCCAGTGGCAGGCGCTGTCGATCCCGACCGGCAACACCTTCGAGTGGGACTCCGAGTCCACCTACGTGCGCAAGCCCCCGTACTTCGAGGGCATGACGATGGAGACGACCCCGGTCGAGGACATCACCGGCGCCCGGGTGCTCGCCAAGCTCGGCGACTCGGTCACCACCGACCACATCTCCCCGGCCGGCGCCATCAAGGCCGACACCCCGGCCGGCAAGTACCTCACCGAGCACGGCATCGAGCGTCGTGACTTCAACTCCTACGGCTCGCGCCGCGGTAACCACGAGGTCATGATCCGCGGCACGTTCGCCAACATCCGCCTGCGCAACCAGATCGCGCCGGGCACCGAGGGCGGCTACACCCGCGACTTCACCCAGGGTGACGGCCCGGTGTCGTTCATCTACGACGCCTCGCAGAACTACCAGGCCGCCGGCACCCCCCTCGCGATCCTCGCGGGCAAGGAGTACGGCTCCGGCTCGTCCCGCGACTGGGCCGCCAAGGGCACCGCGCTCCTCGGCGTCAAGGCGGTCATCGCCGAGTCCTACGAGCGCATCCACCGCTCGAACCTCATCGGCATGGGCGTCCTCCCGCTCCAGTTCCCCGAGGGCCAGACCGCCGAGACCCTCGGCCTCACCGGCGAGGAGACCTTCTCCTTCACCGGCGTCACCGAGCTGAACAACGGCACCACCCCGCGCACGGTCAAGGTCACCACCGACACCGGTGTGGAGTTCGACGGCGTCGTGCGCATCGACACCCCCGGCGAGGCGGACTACTACCGCAACGGCGGCATCCTGCAGTACGTGCTCCGCAGCCTGATCCGCAAGTAAGCGGGCCGGACCGAGCAGGAAGGGCCGCATCCCGGGTCACCCCGGGGTGCGGCCCTCGCGCCGTTTCCGAGCCCGCTGCCCGAGGCCTCCCTCAGCCGTCCGTCGGCACCCGCATGAGGTCGACGAGCCGGCAGGTCGCGCCGCGCGGCACCTCGCCGAGGCCGTTCACCTCCTCCACGACGCTCTTGCCCGGCCCGAGGTCAACCACTCCGGTGACGCCCTCTGCGACCTTCGTGCCGTTTTTGTCGAGGAACTCGACCCCTATGTGGTAGCTCGCCGTCGTGGACGAGCCGTTCACGACCTTCACCTTCGCCGACTGCCATCCGATCTGCGGATCGCGCCTGCACGCGGTGATCGTGACGTCCTCCTTCACGTCCGGCTCGGTCACGGTGGGCTCCGGCGCGGGTTCCACCGGCCCCTCGTCGTACGGTTCGGAGTAGGGCGCGTCCGACCGCTCGGGCGGCAGCGCGATGGAGTCCGAGACCGAGTCCATCAACGCGTAGACGAGCGCCACCATCACCCCCGCCAGGACCAGCCCGCCGCCCACGGCGAGCGTCACGATCAGCCCCGTACGCCGCTTGCCCGGCGGCGCCGCGGGGGCCGCCCACGGCGAAAGCGGTGCCGCACCCGCCGGAGCATGGTGCTCCGGCTGCGGCTGTTCGGGCGGCGGAGGCGGGAAGTAGTCGGACATGCGGTCCCCCCACGGGAAATGGATCAGGTGAGGGACTTACGGTACGGGGCCCCACCCGCACCACCGGCACCACCTGTACAGAAAGCGAACGGACCCCATGGGCGAGCTGATCCTCATCCGGCACGGCGAGACCGAGTGGTCCCGTTCCGGACAGCACACGAGCTACACCGACCTCCCGCTCACCGATGTCGGGGAACGCCAGGCCCGCGCGCTCGTCCCGCTGCTGGCCGACCGGAACATCGGGCTCACCCTCGTCAGCCCGCTGATCCGGGCCCGCCGCACCGCCGAACTGGCCGGACTCCCCGACCCCCGGGTCACCCCCGAGCTGCGGGAGTGGGACTACGGCGGCTACGAGGGCATCACCACCCTGGCGATCCGCCGCACCCGGCCCTTCTGGAACCTGTGGACCGACGGCGTCGATCCCGGCTCCGAGGAGCACCCCGGCGAGAGCCCCGCCCAGATCGGAGAGCGGGCCGACCAGGTCCTCGCGGGCGTCCGGTCCGCCGCCGACGGAATCGGGAGCGCGGACATCGCGCTCGTCGCGCACTCGCACTTCCTGCGCGTCCTCACCGCCCGCTACCTCGGCCTGACCCCGGCCGAGGGACGGCTCTTCCAGCTCGCCACCGGCGCCCTCTCCCGGCTCGGCACCGAACACGGCCGGCCGGTCGTCGCCGCGCTCAACGTGGCCCTGCCGGAAAGCCTCCAGCCGCGCTGAGCCTCGCGGCTGCCCGAGGAGTCTCCAGCCGCGCTGAACCCCGCGCCGCCCGAACGACTCCGACAGGCATGAACGCCGACGGCCGGCACCCCGCCCTCGGGGGTACCGGCCGCCGACGCCCGTCGCGTACGGGTCAGGAGAGCAGCTCCACCTCCGCGAGCGTCGCCGAACCCGTCAGCACCAGCCGGTACGCGGTGTACGAGCCCGGCTCGTCCACCGAGAACACCCGGGTCTGCTTGTCCCAGGCGAACGACTGGCCCGAGCGGCGGTCGACGTCCGTCCACTTCTCGCCGTCCGTCGACCCCTGGAGCGTCCAGCCCTCCGGCGCCTTGTCGGCCGCCGCCGAGGTCAGCGTGTACTGGACGCCCTTCGTCGCCGAGGGCACCGGCAGCTCCACCGACTCCACCGTCGCCGAGGTGGCGGAGGTGTCGTCGAAGAGCGCGCCGTCGCCCTTCAGCGCGTCGCCCTTGGGCGCCGGGACCTTGTCGTCCTTCTGGACGGAGACCGGGGCCGCGTCCTCGCCCGTGCCCCACGCCGACGGCTTCGGGCCCATGTCGAACTCCAGCGTGCCGCCCTTGGCCAGGACGTCGTGGGGGAGCGCCGTGGAGGTCCACTTCTTGCCGTTGACCTTCACGCCCTGCACGTAGATGTTCTCGTCGCTGTTCTTCGGGGCCTTCACGGTCAGCTTGCGGCCGTTGTCCATGCGGACGGTCACCTTCTTGAAGAGCGGCGAGCCGATCGCGTACTCCCCGCTGCCCATCACCAGCGGGTAGAAGCCGAGCGAGGAGAAGAGGAACCAGGCCGACTGCTCGCCGTTGTCCTCGTCGCCGTGGATGCCCTGCCCGATCTCGCTGCCGACGTACAGCCGGCCCAGCACCTCGCGGACCTTCTCCTGCGTCTTGTACGGCTGCGAGGCCGCGTTGTACATGTACGTGGCGTGGTGGGCGACCTGGTTGCTGTGCCCGTACTGGCCCATCCGCACGTCACGCGCCTCGGTCATCTCATGGATGACGCCGCCGTAGCTGCCGACGAACTCCGGGCCCGCCGTCTCCGGGGTGGAGAAGTACGTGTCCAGCTTCTTGCCGAGACCGTCGCGGCCGCCGTACAGGTTGGCCAGGCCCCGGCTGTCCTGCGGGGCGGTGAAGGCGTAGCCCCAGCCGTTGGTCTCGGTGTAGTCGTAGCCCCAGACGCGGGGGTCGTACTCACCGGAAGGCAGCCGCCAGTCGCCGTTCGGCTTCTTGCCCTGGAAGAACCCGGCCTTGTCGTCGAAGAGCTTGACGTACTTCTGGGCCCGGTTCATGAAGTACTCGGACTCTTCCTTGTACCGCGCCTTCTTCGTCTTCTTGTACAGCTCCTGGCCCATGCGGGCGATGCCGTAGTCGTTGACGTAGCCCTCCAGCGACCAGGACAGGCCCTCGTGGGTCTCGGTGTCCGCGTAGCCGGTGAAGACCGAGGTCTGAAGGCCCTTGCGGCCGACGCCCGAGGACGGCGGGGCCACGGTGGCGTTCTTGAGCGCCGCGTCGTACGCCGCCTCGGCGTCGAACTTCACGCCCTTGACGTACGCGTCGGCGAACGCCACGTCCGAGCTGGTGCCGGTCATCAGGTCCGCGTAGCCGGGGGAGGACCAGCGAGAGGTCCAGCCGCCGTCCTTGTAGTGCTGGACGAAACCGTCCACCAGCTTGCCGGCCTTCTTCGGGGAGAAGAAGGAGTAGGCGGGCCAGGTGGTGCGGTAGGTGTCCCAGAAGCCGTTGTTGACGTACACCTCGCCGTCGACGATCTTCGCGCCGGTCCGTGTCGGGGTGTTCTCGCCGACCGCCTTGGAGAAGGGGCTGGCGTACCTGGTCTTCCCCTTCACCTTCTCGTGGCCGGAGTTCGGGTAGAGGTAGAGCCGGTACAGGCTGGAGTAGAGGGTCGTGAGCTGGTCCGCGTTGGCGCCCTCGACCTCTACCGTCCGCAGGATGTCGTCCCAGGCCCCCTGGGCCTTGCGTTGCACCCGGTCGAAGGAGGTGGACTCCGGGATCTCCATGGCCAGGTTCTGCTTCGCCTGGTCGACGCCGATCAGCGAGGTGGCCAGCCGCAGGTTGACCGTGCGGTCCTTGCCCGCGTCGAAGCGGAAGAACCCGGTGACGTCGTCGCCCCCGCCGCCCTTCAGCTTGCCGCTGTCGGTGACCGGCGCGTCGAAGACGCCGTAGACGAACATCCGGGTCGCGCCCGTGGACAGGCCGCTCTTGACGTCCGAGTAGCCGGAGAACGATCTGGTCTTCGGGTCGAGGGTGATGCCGCCGTCGTTCGTGACGTTGTCGAAGACCAGGCTCGCGTCCTTGCCGGGGTAGGTGAACCGCATCCGGGCCGCGTGGTCGGTCGGCGTCATCTCGGCCTTGAGGCCGTTCTCGAACGTGACGCCGTAGTAGTGCGGCTTCGCCGTCTCGTTCTCGTGCCGGAACGGCAGCGCGCGGGCCGTCCGGGACGCGTCCGGTGTGCCGCTCGCGGCCGACGGCATCAGCTGGAAGGTCTGCCGGTCGCCCATCCAGGGGCTCGGCTCGTGGCTGGCGGCGAAGGCCTGGAGCGTGGGGAGGTTGTCCGCGTTGTTGCCGCGGTGGTAGTCGTACAGCCAGCTGGTGGTGCCCGCGTTGGTGACCGGCGTCCAGAAGTTGAAGCCGTGCGGGACGGCCGTGGCCGGAATGTTGTTGCCACGCGAGAAGCCGCCGCTGGAGTTGGTGCCGCGGGTGGTCAGCGCGTAGTCCGACAGATGCGCCTTGCGCTTCTCGGGCTTCTTCGGGGCGATCGTGATGTCGTCGATCCAGCCCTGGAACTTCGCCTTCCCCTTGGGGGAGTCGTACGCCACCAGGATCCGGTCGACCGTCTTGCCCGCGGCGACCGTGCCGAGGCGGGCGGCGACCTTGTTCCACTGGTTGACGTAGAGGCGCTTGGCGTCCGCCTGGCCCTGCGGGGTGAGCAGCCCGCCGTGGCTGTCGGTGGCCTTCAGCTCGCTCAGGTACGTGCCGTCGGTGAAGGCCAGGTCCACCGCGACGTGCGTGGCGGGATAGTTCAGGTCCGTCTCGCCCATCTGCGGGTAGACCAGGTAGGACAGTTCGGTGTCCTTGGTGACGGCCGTGTTCACGTCGAAGATCTTGTTGTACGAGTAGGCGCGTCCTTCGGGCGTGTGGGTGCCCGCGTAACGCAGTGCCTTCTTTCCGGTGAATCCCGCGCCGGACTTCGCGGTGGGGGAGCCGGAGGGGCCGCGGTCGGGCTGGCTGCGCATCTCGTCGGGCACCGGCGCGGAGGTGTCACCGTTCGAGAACTGAACGTCGGCGAGCTGAAGCGCGTCCGAAGCGCCGTTGTTCGCGGTGATCTCCAGGCGGAAGTGCCGGTAGGCGGTGTCGCCCGCGAAGTCGTAACTCTTCGTCTCGTGCCGCTTGGCGAATCGCTCGCCGGTGCGGGTGTCGAGGCCGGTCCACTCCTTGCCGTCCACCGAGCCCTTGAGCGTCCAGTCCTTCGGGTCGCGCTCGGCGTGGTCGTTGGCCGAGGTGAGGGCGTACGTCACGACCTTGACGGGTTCGTCCAGGTCGAACTCGACCCAGCCGGTGGGCTTGAACGCCAGCCACTTGGAGCCCGGCTCGACGTCGACGAGGTTCTCCTTGACCTCCCCGCCGGCGGTGTTCTCGGCGCTCGCGCGAAGCTCCGTCACCCGGTCGGTGACATTGCCCGGTATGCCGGAGGAGAAGCCCCCGTCGACGCCCGAGGAGCGCTTCTCGCCGTCGGGGCCCTCCTCGACGGTGCCGCGCCAGTCCGGCTGCCTCTCGTCCGCCTCGAACGAGGTGCTGAAGGTGCGGTCGCCGGACGGCTTCCGGTCCGGCGAGGAGGGCTGGGCGGTGGCGACCGCGGGGGCGATCACCACCAGGGCGAGGGAGGCCGCCAGGGCGGCTGCTGTGGGGGTCCGTCTCCGGCGGTGAGCCGGGCGGGGGACCGCGTGAGAGGCCTTGTCTGATCCGTGATCGATGCCGCGTGGTGGCTGCATGCCGAGCCGTTCCTCCCCGGGAAAATGCATGGACAACGTTGTCATAGCGGGATGCAAGGTCCAGTAGGGATCCCAGGGGCGGGACGTGTCAAGGGTGTTGCCGGGAGGCCCCTCGGCGAATCGGCCGGTATGGGGAAAAAGTCTCCGCGGGAAGAGGGCGCGGGGTGCCGAGGTGTCCGTGAGGTCTCAACTCGGGAAAGACTGCCGCCCAAACCTGCGTTCGATCTTGCTCAGTTGGCGACAAGTGGACTATACCTGTCGGCACCTGCACGGCCGCTTTCACGCGGACGTGCGCGCGGGGGAAACAGGGACGGTTGCGAGGACGCCAGGGGTGTCCTCGCTGTACGGTCTCCCGACATCCCCACTGCACCGGCCCGTCCGGTACATCTGCATATCTGCATATCCGCATGACCCAAGCGCAACTGACCGCGGTGGCGGGGCCCTTCGCCTGAGGCGAATTCTCGACGGGTGACCGGTACACCGCCTGAGTCCTGGAGAAGGCGAGGACTTGAGCATGGGATCCACCTCCGCCCACAACAATGAGGGCCTTGGCCGTCGCGATCTGATCAAGCGTTCTGCCGCACTCGGCCTGATCGCTGTTCCGACGATGAGCTTCCTGTCCGCCTGCGCGAGCGGCGACAGCAGCAGCGACGACAAGGTCGAAAAGGGCGAAAAGACCGAGAAGAACCCGCTGGCCGTCAACGGCAGCGCACCGCTGGAGATCGTCATCTTCGACGGTGGCTTCGGCACCAAGTACGCCGAGGACGCCAAGGCCGTCTACGAGAAGACCTATCCCGAAGCGAAGGTCAAGTTCTCCGCGACGCAGAAGATCCAGTCGGTTCTTCAGCCGCGGTTCAACGGTGGTACCCCGCCGGACCTGATCGACAACTCCGGTGCCCAGCAGATGGACATGGGCGTCCTGGTCGGCAAGAAGCAGCTCACCGACCTGACCCCGCTGCTCGACGCCCCCTCCATCGACGACCCCGCCAAGAAGGTCCGCGACACCCTGCGGCCGGGCATCATCGAGATGGGCCAGTTCGACGGCGACCCGGTCTGGATCATGTACTACGCGTACACGGTCTACGGCGTCTGGTACTCGCAGACCGCGCTGGAGAAGCTCGACTCCGCGTACCCGGAGACCTGGGACGAGATGCTCGCGCTCTGCAAGAAGGCGAAGAAGCAGGGCATCGCCGGCTGGACCTACCCCGGCAAGCACCCCTACTACATCCCCTTCTCGCTGTACCCCTTCATCGGCAAGATCGGCGGCGTCGAGGTCCTCGACGCGATCGACAACCTGGAGCCGAAGGCCTGGGAGCACCCCGCGGTCAAGGCGGCCTTCGAGGCGTACTACGAGCTCGTCGCCAACGACTACATCCTGGAGGGCACCCCCGGCCTGGACCACCGCGGCTCCCAGGGTGCGTGGGCCCGCGGCAAGGCGCTGTTCATCCCGAACGGCTCCTGGGTCGAGAACGAGGAAGCGGCGATCATCCCCAAGGACTTCAAGCTGTCCGTGGGCGCTCCCTCCAGCCTCGACGCCTCGGACAAGCTGCCCTTCGGCACCCTCTGGGCGTCCGGCGGCGAGCCGTTCATCGTCCCGAGCAAGGCGAAGAACCCCGAGGGCGGCATGGAGCAGCTGCGCATCATGCTCAGCGAGGCCTCCTCCAAGTCCTTCACCACCAGCACCAAGTCGCTCTCCGCCTTCAACGGCGGCACGGACGGCATCGAGCTGTCCGACGGCCTGAAGTCCGGTGTCGCCGCGCTGGAGAAGGCCGGCACCAACGTGGTCAACCCGCGCCTGCAGGACTGGTACGTGAAGCTCCAGAAGGAGCAGATCGGCGTCGCCGCGATCGGCGAGATGATGGCCGGCCGCGCCAAGCCGGCCGAGACCATCAAGAAGATCCAGGCCTTCGCCGACGCGACCGCCAAGGACCAGTCCATCAAGCACTTCAAGCACCAGTGACCACGCGTCACCAGCGGCGGGCAGCACGGGAAGGTCGGAGTCGGTAACGATGCAACACGGTAAATACCGGTTCATAATCGGGTTCTTGGTGGTCCCGATGGCGTTGTACGTCATCTTCGTCATCTGGCCCTTCATCCAGTCCATCTACTACTCGTTCACGGACTGGACGGGGTTGAGCCCCGACTTCAAGATGGTCGGGTTCGACAACTACACCAAGATGCTCGATGACGACATCTTCTGGAAATCGCTGCAGCACAGCGTGCTGCTGGCCGTGCTGCTGCCGCTGGTGACGCTGGGGCTCGCGCTCTTCTTCGCCTTCATGCTCAACGTGGGCGGGCGGCGCCGCAAGGGCGCCGCCATCGCCGGCGTACGGGGCTCGGGCTTCTACAAGATCGCGTACTTCTTCCCGCAGGTGCTCTCGATCGCGATCGTGGCCATCCTGTTCCAGTTCGCCTTCGACCCGGCCCAGGGCATGATCAACGGCACGCTCAAGGCCGTCGGCTTCGACGACGTGCCGAACTGGCTGGGCGATCCGCAGCTGGCCCTCTGGGTCATCATGGCGGTCCTCGTCTGGTGCACGACCGGCTTCTTCGTGGTGCTGTTCTCCGCGGGCATGGCCTCCATCCCCAAGGACTTCTACGAAGCCGCCCTGCTGGACGGGGCAAGCCGCTTCACGACCTTCTTTCGGATCACGCTGCCCCTGCTGTGGGACACGGTCCAGTCCGGCTGGGTCTACATGGGCATCCTGGCGCTCGGGGCCGAGGGCTTCGCGATCGTCCACATCATGAGCGTCGGTCCCGGCGGGCCCGACTACTCGACCACCGTCCTGCCGCTGTACGTGTACCAGTCGGCGTTCCGTGACGGACAGGCGGGCTACGCGACCACGATCGGTGTCGCCCTGCTCCTCGTGACGCTGGCGTTCGCCGCCATCGTCATGCGGGTGGGCCGGCGCGAGCGGCTGGAGTTCTGATGAAGACCACTGACACCCCTCCTCCCGGGCCCTCCGGGTCCCCCTCCGACGCCGAAGCGGCGAAGGTTCCGGCCCAGCGCAGCGGGCCGGTGGGCAAGGGCTCGCCGGCCCCCGTGAAGAAGAGCGAGGGCCAGGTCCTCAACGTCTTCTCGCACGGGATGCTGATCCTGTGGGCGATCATGGTCGTCCTGCCGCTGTTCTGGGCGGTGATGTCCTCGTTCAAGAGTGACTCGGACATCTTCAACACCCCTTGGTCGCTTCCCAGTTCGCTGAACTTCGACGCCTGGGGCCGGGCCTGGAGCCAGGCCCACATGAGCGAGTACTTCCTGAACACCATCCTGGTGGTGGGCGGGTCGCTCACCGGCACCCTGGTCCTCGGGTCCATGGCCGCCTATGTGCTCGCCCGCTTCGAGTTCCCGGGCAACCGGTTCATCTACTTCTTGTTCGTCGGCGGCATGAGCTTCCCGATCATGCTGGCGCTTGTCCCGCTGTTCTACGTCATGGACAACATGGGGCTGCTGAACACGATCCACGGCCTGATCCTCGTGTACATCGCGTACTCGCTGCCGTTCACCGTGTTCTTCCTGACCTCGTTCTTCCGTACGCTGCCGACCTCGGTGGCGGAAGCGTCGATCATCGACGGGGCCTCGCACACCCGCACGTTCTTCCAGGTCATGCTGCCGATGGCCAAGCCCGGCCTGATCAGCGTCGGCATCTTCAACTTCCTGGGGCAGTGGAACCAGTACATGCTGCCCACGGTGCTGAACACCGACCCGGAGAAGCGGGTACTGGCCCAGGGCCTGGTGGAGCTGGCCTCCAGCCAGGGCTACAAGGGCGACTACTCCGGCCTCTTCGCCGGCCTGGTGATCGCGATGCTGCCCGTGCTGGCGGCGTACATCATCTTCCAGCGCCAGGTCGTCTCCGGCCTGACGGCGGGCGCCCTGAAGTAGCCCGCGACGCGCGTACGGCCCGGTGCCCCGGCGGAATCCCTCCGCCGGGGCACCGGGCCGTTGTGGGTGTGCGCGTGCTCAGGTCTTGACGGGAGGCACCCCCAAACGGTCAGCTTGGAGTTCACATGTTGGAGGAAGCCGGGGTCTCATCGCTGCGGCCCCGGCCGGGGCGGTCTTCAGGACCGCCCGCCAAGGGCAGGAGTGGATGAGTCGATGGAGACTCCCGGGTCGCAGACATCGCTGCACAGGGCCAATCTGGAGCGGGTCGTACGCGCCGTACGGATGGCAGGATCGCTCACCCAGGCGGAGATCGCCCGGAGCACCGGGCTCTCCGCGGCCACCGTCTCCAATATCGTCCGGGAGCTGAAGGACGGCGGAACGGTCGAGGTCACCCCCACCTCGGCGGGCGGCCGGCGGGCCCGCAGCGTCTCCCTCAGCGGTGACGCCGGCATCGTCATCGGCGTCGACTTCGGCCATACGCATCTGCGCGTCGCCGTCGGCAACCTCGCCCACCAGGTGCTCGCCGAGGAGTCCGAGCCGCTGGATGTGGACGCCTCGTCCGCCGAGGGCTTCGACCGGGCGGAAGTGCTGGTCAAGCGGCTGATCGCGGCCACGGGGATCGCCCCGGACAAGGTGATCGGCATCGGTCTCGGCGTGCCGGGCCCCATCGACGTCGAGTCCGGCACCCTGGGCTCCACCTCGATCCTGCCGGGCTGGACGGGCATCAACCCCAGCCAGGAGCTCTCCGGCCGCCTCGGCGTGCCCGTGTACGTCGACAACGACGCCAATCTCGGGGCGCTGGGCGAGCTGGTCTGGGGGAGCGGGCGGGGCGTCAAGGACCTGGCGTACATCAAGGTGGCCAGCGGCGTCGGCGCCGGTCTGGTGATCGACGGGACCATCTACCGGGGCCCCGGCGGCACGGCCGGCGAGATCGGGCACATCACGCTCGACGAGTCGGGCCCGGTGTGCCGCTGCGGCAACCGCGGCTGCCTGGAGACCTTCACGGCCGCCCGCTACGTCCTGCCGCTGCTCCAGCCCAGCCACGGCCCCGGGCTCACGATGGAACGGGTGGTCCAGCTCGCCCGGGAGGGCGATCCGGGGTGCCGACGGGTGATCGGCGACGTGGGCCGCCACATAGGCAGCGGCGTGGCCAACCTGTGCAATCTGCTCAACCCCAGCCGTGTCGTGCTCGGCGGCTCGCTGGCGGAGGCCGGGGAGCTGGTGCTGGGGCCCATACGGGACTCCGTGTCGCGTTACGCGATCCCCAGCGCCGCCCGGCAGCTCTCGGTACTGCCCGGCGCGCTCGGAGGGCGCGCCGAAGTCCTGGGCGCACTCGCCCTGGTGCTCAGCGAGATGGGGGATTCAACCCTTTTGGAGGGCACCCTCCCCGCAGCGACTCCTGCCTTCACTTAGATAACGAATGGCACCGTTGTCATCTCGTTAAGGATTTACTCCTTGACGCTGACGCTGGGGCCGAGTTGACTTCCAGCCACCTCGGCCGCAACGTCGCGGCCTCGTCAGGGAGGTTCGAGAATGAACACGCGTATGCGTCGTGCCGCCGTTGCCGTTGCCGCCACCACGATGGCGGTCTCGCTGGCCGCTTGCGGGAGCGCCAAGGAGTCCGGTGACAAGGCCGAACAGGGCTCGGAGAAGAAGGGCGACGACCTGAAGATAGGTCTGCTCCTTCCCGAGAACCAGACGGCCCGTTACGAGAAGTTCGACCGGCCGATCATCGAGAAGAAGATCAGCGAGTTGACCGGCGGCAAGGCCGAGGTCACCTACAACAACGCCAAGCAGGACGCGACCACCCAGTCGCAGCAGATCGACACGATGATCACCAACAAGGTCGACGCGCTCATCATCGGCGCGGTGGACGCCAAGGCGATCGAGAACAGCGTCAAGAAGGCCAAGGACGCGGGCATCCCGGTCGTCGCCTTCGACCGCCTCGCCGAGGGCCCCATCGACGCCTACACCTCCTTCGACAACGAGGAGGTCGGCCGCGCGCAGGGCACCGCCCTGCTGGAGGCCCTGGGCGACAAGGCCGACGGCGGCACGATCGTGATGATGAACGGCGCGATCACCGACCCGAACGCCGCCCTCTTCAAGAAGGGCGCCAAGTCGGTCCTCGACGGCAAGGTGAAGTACGGCAAGGAGTACGACACCAAGGAGTGGAAGCCGGAGAACGCCAACGCCAACATGGAAGCGGCGATCACCGCGCTGGGCAAGGACAAGATCGACGGCGTCTACTCCGCCAACGACGGCATGGCGGGCGGCATCATCACCGCCCTCAAGGGCGCCGGTCTCTCGCCGCTCCCGCCGGTCACCGGCCAGGACGCCGAGCTGGCGGGCGTGCAGCGCATCGTCTCCGGTGAGCAGTTCATGAGCGTCTACAAGTCCTACCCCGCCGAGGGCATCGTCGCCGCGGAGATGGCCGTCGCCCTCGCCAAGGGCGAGAAGCTCGACTCCATCGCCACCTCCAAGGTCGACAACGCCAGCCAGAAGGGCATCCCGACGGTCCTCGTCCCGGTCGTCTCGCTGACCAAGGACAACATCAAGGACACCGTCATCAAGGACGGCATCTGGACGCTGGACGAGATCTGCTCGGCCAAGTACAAGGCCGCCTGCGACACGATCGGTCTCAAGTAGCCACCCGGGACCCGGCCCGCCCCCGAGCCGCCGGGCCCCGCCCGCCGCTACGCCCGCCGCGATCCCGCGCGGGCGCCGGCGGCCCCACCGCCCGCGCACGTGCCCGCCGCGCCCCGGCCCGCACGCGCGCCACGAAGCCTGTCCGGCGCCCCGCACACCAACCGTCCCGCTACCGGGCGGGGCGTCGGACGGAACGCTTCACCCCGCTTTTGTCTCTGTGCTCGACACCGCCGCGCCTTCCCCCGGGCGCGGCATCCCCGCCGGTCAGGCGGCGAAGGAGATGGTTCATGTGTCCGCTACGCCCGTGTTGGCGTTGCGAGGGGTCTCCAAGCGCTTCGGTGCCGTCCAGGTACTCACCGATGTAGAGCTTGAGGTCCACGCCGGTGAGGTGGTCGCCCTGGTGGGCGACAACGGCGCCGGTAAATCAACGCTGGTCAAGACGATCGCCGGAGTGCACCCCATCGATGACGGGGTCATCGAGTGGGAGGGCAGGACCGTGCGGATCGACAAGCCGCACGACGCCCAGAACCTCGGCGTCGCGACCGTCTACCAAGACCTCGCGCTGTGCGACAACATCGATGTCGTCGGCAACCTCTACCTCGGCCGGGAGCTGCGCAGGTTCGGCATCCTGGACGAGGTGGAGATGGAGCGCCGCTCCCGCGAGCTGCTGTCCACGCTCTCCATCCGCATCCCGAGCGTCCGCATCCCGATCGCCTCGCTCTCCGGCGGTCAGCGCCAGACCGTGGCCATCGCCCGGTCGATGCTCGGCGAGCCCCGGCTCGTCATCCTCGACGAGCCGACCGCCGCCCTCGGCGTCGAGCAGACCGCCCAGGTCCTCGACCTCGTCGAGCGACTGCGCGAACGCGGCCACGCGGTCATCCTCATCAGCCACAACATGGCCGATGTGAAGGCCGTCGCCGACAAGGTCGCCGTGCTCCGGCTGGGCCGGAACAACGGTGTCTTCGATGTGAAGACCACCTCCCAGGAAGAGATCATCTCCGCCATCACCGGCGCCACGGAAAACGCCGTGACCCGACGTGCGGCGCGCAACGCGGAGGTTTCCAAGTGACCACCGACAAGTCCGCCACCTCGCTGGACAAGGCCGGAACCCCGGCCGACGCGCCGCCGGTCGGCAACCCGGACGCGGCCGAGGGCGCCGCCACGGTGATCGACCCCCGCCTGCTCATCCGCGAGCAGGGCCTCGGCGGCTACGTCACCGAGTTCAAGCGCAAGATCAGCGGCGGCGACCTGGGCTCGATCCCGGTGATCGTCGGCCTCGCGATTATCGCCATCGTCTTCCAGAGCATGAACTCCGAGTTCCTCTCCGCGAAGAACATCAGCGACATCGCCACCACGATGGTCGCCACCGGCATGATGGCCGTGGGCATCATCTTCGTCCTGCTGCTCGGCGAGATCGACCTCTCGGTCGGCTCCGTCTCCGGTGTCTCCGGCGCCCTCGTCGCGGTGCTCAGCGTCACCCAGGGCATGAACGAGTGGCTGGCGATCCTCGTCGCCATCGTCAGCGGCGCGGTGATGGGCGCGATCCACGGCTTCTTCTTCGCCCGGGTCGGGGCGCCCGCCTTCGCCGTCACCCTGGCGGGCCTGCTGTTCTGGCTCGGCTTCATGCTCCAGCTGCTCGGCGACTCCGGCACGATCAACCTGGACGGCGACGGGGTGGTCGGCAAGCTGACCACGTACTACTTCACCGACGTCGCCGCCGCCTACGGGCTCGCCGCCATCGCGGTCGTCGGTTACTTCGCCGCGGCCTTCCTGGACACCCGCCGCCGCGAGGCGGCCGGCATCCCGGCCCGCCCGCTCGCCGACATCCTCGTGCGCACCGCGGTCATCGGCGTGTTCGGCTTCGCCGCCGCGTACATGTTCAACCAGTACCGCGGCCTGCCGCTCGCCCTGGTCCTCTTCCTGATCGTCCTGGTCGGCACGGACTTCCTGCTCCGCCGCACGGCCTACGGGCGGAAGATCTTCGCGCTCGGCGGCAGCGTCGAGGCCTCCCGGCGCGCCGGCATCAACGTCACCGCGATCCGGATCTCCGTCTTCTCCATCGCGGGGACCTTCGCGGCGATCGGCGGCCTGTTCTGGGCCTCCAAGATCGCGGCGGCCAACCAGGGATCCGGCACCGGCGACCTCCTGATGAACGTCATCGCGGCGGCCGTCATCGGCGGCACCAGCCTCTTCGGCGGCCGGGGACGCACCTGGAACGCGCTGCTCGGCGTCATGGTGATCGTCTCCATCCAGTACGGCCTGTCGCTGGAGGGCATCGCCACCCCGATCCAGTACATGGTCACGGGAGCCGTGCTTCTCGCCACGGTCGTCATCGACTCCGTCACCCGGAGGACCCAGAAGACCGCGGGCCGCGCCTGACCGCACAACCGCGCAGGTGCCCGGTGCCCCCAGGGGCGCCGGGCACCCGCGCGTGTCCGGCATTCCGTGTTCGAACAGGGCCGCCCGATGCCCGCCGCCGCGAGCGGAACATTAGACTCATCGGATCGGCACGCTCGATCAGCTCAAACGCAAGGAGGCACGGGTGGATCTGCTGACCCGCATCAAGGGACCGCGCGACCTGGACCGGCTCAGCCTCGGTGAGCTGGACCAGCTCGCGGAGGAGATCCGCACCTTCCTCGTGGACGCGGTGTCCAAGACCGGCGGACACCTCGGCCCCAACCTCGGCGTCGTCGAGCTCACCATCGCCCTGCACCGGGTCTTCGAATCACCACGGGACAGGGTGCTCTGGGACACCGGCCACCAGAGCTACGTGCACAAGCTGCTCACCGGCCGCCAGGACTTCTCCCGGCTCAAGAGCAAGGGCGGCCTCTCCGGCTACCCCTCCCGTGCCGAGTCCGACCACGACGTCATCGAGAACAGCCACGCCTCCGGGGTCCTCGGCTGGGCCGACGGCCTCGCCAAGGCCAACGAGGTCCTGAAGAAGGACGACCACGTCGTCGCGGTCATCGGCGACGGCGCGCTCACCGGCGGTATGGCCTGGGAGGCGCTGAACAACATCGCCGCCGCCAAGGACCGCCCCCTCGTCATCGTCGTCAACGACAACGAGCGCTCCTACGCCCCGACCATCGGCGGACTGGCCAACCACCTCGCCACCCTCCGTACGACCGACGGCTACGAACGGTTCCTGGCCCGCGGCAAGGACATCCTGGAGCGCACCCCGGTCGTCGGCCGCCCGCTGTACGAGACCCTGCACGGCGCCAAGAAGGGCCTCAAGGACTTCATCGCCCCACAGGGCATGTTCGAGGACCTCGGCCTGAAGTACGTCGGCCCGATCGACGGCCACGACATCGAGGCCCTGGAATCCGCGCTCCAGCGCGCCAAGCGCTTCCGCGGCCCGGTCATCGTGCACTGTCTCACCGAGAAGGGCCGCGGCTACACCCCCGCCCTCCAGGACGAGGCCGACCGTTTCCACGCGGTGGGCAAGATCCACCCGGACACCGGGCTGCCGATCGCCACCTCCGGCCTCGACTGGACCTCCGTCTTCGGCGAGGAGATGGTCAAGCTCGGCCATGAGCGCGAGGACATCGTCGCGATCACCGCGGCCATGCTCCAGCCGGTCGGCCTCGGCAAGTTCGAGGCCGCCTTTCCGGACCGGATCTACGACGTCGGCATCGCCGAGCAGCACGGCGCGGCCTCCGCGGCCGGCCTCGCCACCGGCGGACTCCACCCGGTCTTCGCGGTCTACGCCACCTTCCTCAACCGCGCCTTCGACCAGGTCCTGATGGACGTCGCCCTGCACAAGTGCGGTGTGACCTTCGTCCTGGACCGGGCCGGCATCACCGGCACGGACGGCGCCTCGCACAACGGCATGTGGGACATGTCGATCCTCCAGTGCGTGCCCACGCTCCGGATCGCCGCTCCGCGCGACGCCGACCAGGTCCGCGCCCAGCTGCGCGAGGCCGTCGCCGTCGACGACGCGCCCACCGTGGTCCGCTTCTCCAAGGGCGCGGTCGGCCCCGCCGTCAAGGCGGTCGGCAGGGTCGGCGGCATGGACGTCCTGCGCGAGCCGAAGGCCGACCGCCCGGACGTCCTGATCGTCTCGGTCGGCGCACTCGCCCCGATGTGCCTGGAGATCGCCGACCTGCTGGACGCCCAGGGCATCTCCAGCACCGTCGTCGACCCCCGCTGGGTCAAGCCCGTCGACGAGGCGCTCGCCCCGCTCGCCGAGCGCCACCGCGTCGTCGTCACGGTCGAGGACAACAGCCGCGCCGGAGGCGTCGGCTCCGCCGTCGCCCAGGCCCTGCGCGACGCCGGCGTCGACGTACCCCTGCGCGACTTCGGCATCCCGCCGGTCTTCCTCGACCACGCCTCGCGCGGCGAGGTCATGGCCGAGATCGGCCTGACCGCGCCGGACATCGCCCGGCAGGTCACCGGCCTGGTCGCCAAGCTCGACGGCCGCTTCGAGAGCCGCGCGGTGGAGCCCGCCCGCGACTGACGCGCGAACCCGCGAACACCGCTCCGTACGGCCGATGGGCCGGGAGAACCGCCCCTGTACGGGTGGTTCTCCCGGCCCATTCGCATGAAACGGGCCAGATGGCGCGTTCGCGTCCGGCGGGGTCCCCATCATGGCGTTCACAACGAATGCGTGGAGGTATCGCAGGTGAGCGCGCAGGTCACACCACCCCGCGGAAACGGCATGTTCCGCACCAAGTCCGTCGAGCAGTCGATCCTGGACACCGAGGAGCCGGAACACGCGCTCAAGAAGTCCCTCTCCGCCCTGGACCTCACGGTCTTCGGCGTCGGCGTCATCATCGGCACCGGCATCTTCGTCCTCACCGGACAGGTCGCCAAGGAGACGGCGGGCCCCGCCACCGCCATCGCGTTCGCCGTGGCGGGCGTCGTCTGCGCGCTGGCCGCGCTCTGCTACGCCGAGTTCGCCTCCACCGTCCCGGTGGCCGGCTCCGCCTACACCTTCGCCTACGCCGCGCTGGGCGAACTGGTGGCCTGGATCATCGGCTGGGACCTGGTGCTGGAGTTCGCGCTGGGCACCGCTGTGGTCGCCGTCGGCTGGTCCGGCTACGTCCGCTCACTGATGGACAACGTCGACTGGACGATGCCCGAAGTCCTTTCGGGCACGGACGTGGCGGAAGGTTTCGGCTTCGACATCCTGGCCTTCGCCCTGGTGCTGGTCCTGACCGTCATCCTGGTCGTCGGCATGAAGCTGTCCGCCCGGGTCACCTCGGTCGTGGTGGCGATCAAGGTCGCGGTGGTCCTCATGGTGATCATCGCGGGAGCCTTCTTCATCAAGGCCGAGAACTACAAGCCCTTCATCCCGCCGGCCGAGAAGCAGCCCGCCGGCTCGGGCTGGGACGCGCCGCTCGTGCAACTGCTGTTCGGCTACGAACCCACGAACTTCGGCGTGATGGGCATCTTCACCGCCGCCTCCATCGTCTTCTTCGCCTTCATCGGCTTCGACGTGGTGGCCACCGCCGCCGAGGAGACCAAGCTGCCCCAGCGCGACATGCCGCGCGGCATTCTCGGCTCCCTCATCATCTGCACGGTTCTCTACGTGGCGGTCTCCATCGTGGTCACCGGCATGCAGCACTACAGCGAACTCTCCGTCAGCGCCCCGCTCGCCGACGCCTTCAAGGCGACCGGGCACCCCTTCTACGCCGGGCTGATCAGCTTCGGCGCGGCGGTCGGTCTCACCACGGTCTGCATGATCCTCCTGCTCGGCCAGACCCGGGTCTTCTTCGCGATGAGCCGCGACGGCCTGCTCCCGCGCTTCTTCTCCAAGACGCACCCGCGCTTCCGCACGCCCTACCGCCCGACGATCCTGCTCGGCGTGCTGATCGCGATCATCGCCGGGTTCACGAGCATCGAGGAGCTGGCCACCCTGGTGAACATCGGCACGCTCTTCGCGTTCGTCATCGTCGCCCTCGGCGTTCTGGTCCTGCGCCGCACCCAGCCGAACCTGCCCCGCGCGTTCCGTACCCCTTGGGTGCCGGTGCTCCCGATCGCCTCGGTGGCCGCGTCGGTCTGGCTGATGCTCAACCTGCCGGTGGAGACCTGGGTCCGCTTCGGCGCCTGGATGGTCCTCGGCGTGATCGTCTACTTCGTGTACGGGCGCTCCCACAGCCGCATGGCCAAGGAGGGCCACTGACGTTTGTGCCGGGCCGGGTCCTCACGGAGTGGCCCCGGCCGGCGCCGGCAGCCCCACCTGCCCGGCCAGGAACGCCAGGCACTCGGCCTCCAGCGCCATCACGCGCGAGACGGCGCGGGCGCCGTGCCCGACGCCGCGTTCCAGCCGCAGCAGGACCGGCCCTGCCCCGGACGTGGCGTGTTGCAGGGCGGCGCACATCTTGCGCGCGTGGAGCGGGTCGGTCCGGGTGTCACCGTCCGAGGCGGCCAGCAGCACCGCCGGGTAGCTGACGCCGGGCGTGACGCGGTGGTACGGGGAGTAGCTGAGCAGCGTCCGCGCCTGGGCGGGGTCGCGCACACTGCCGTACTCGGGCACCCAGCTGGGCCCCAGCCCCGACGCCTCGAAGCGGACCATGTCCAGGAGCGGGACGCGGCACACCGCGGCGGCGTACTTCTCGGGCTCCTGGGTCAGGGCCGCGCCGACCAGCAGCCCGCCGTTGGAGGAGCCCATGACGGCGACCCGGCCCTCCTCGGCCCAGCCGGCCGCCAGCAGGTGGTCGGAGGCGGCGGCGAAGTCGTCGAAGGTGTTCTGCTTGTTGGCCCCGCTGCCGGCGAGGTGCCATTCCTCGCCCTCCTCGCCGCC
This sequence comes from Streptomyces sp. NPDC026589, assembly GCF_040638385.1. Lineage (NCBI taxonomy): Bacteria > Bacillati > Actinomycetota > Actinomycetes > Kitasatosporales > Streptomycetaceae > Streptomyces > Streptomyces sp. NPDC026589. The sequence goes on along the minus strand of NZ_JBEZYG010000007.1, from coordinate 40,618 downwards.
GCCGCGCAGCCCCGCCCAGGCGAAGACGCCGCCCGCCCTGACCCAGGCGAGGACCTGGGGCCGGTACCGGGGCGACATGATCTGGCCGAAGCCGCCGTATCCGGTGAGCAGGGCCGGGCGCGGCACGTCCGGGCGGCCGGTGGGGGAGATCACGAACATCCGTACCGTCGTCCCGTCCCGGGACGGGAAGGCGACCTGCCGGGTGATCGCCCCCTCGGCCTCGGGCGCGTGCCGGGCGCCGTGCTCCCAGCGCGTCGCGCGGCACGTCCGCCCGTCGAAGCGGAGGACGCGCGTCGGCGTCACGAAGTCGGTGTAGGTGAACCAGGCCTCGTGGCTGCCGGCCGGCCCGGACGCGAAGCCGCCGACGGTGCCGCTGCCCGGCAGCGGCACCGAGGCCACCTGCCTGCCGTCCGTCAGATCGTGCACGGTCACTTCCGCCACCGTGTGGCGGGTCCAGGCGGCCAGGCCGAGCGGGTGGTCGAGTTCGGGTCCCGAGACCACCGCGAAGTGGGTGAGGACCGCGTCGGGACGTCCCGCGACCACCTCCCGCCACGCCTCCGGGCCCCGGTGCAGCGCGTTCGGCGGACACGCTACGACGTGCCCGCGAGCGGCGCCGTGGTCGGTGCGCAGCCACACCGGGTCCCGCGGGCCGGTGCCGGGCGCCACGTGCAGATGGGTGGCGGCCGGGGCGTTCTCCTGGACGGGCACCAGCAGCGGCCGCTCCAGCGGTCCCGCGGTCAGGTCGGCCAGGTAGAGGTCGGTGCGGCGGCCGGTGCCGAGCGTGGCCCTGATCCCGAGCCAGCGGCCGTCGGCGGACCCGGAGACACTGTAGAACTGGGTCCTGTCCCGGCCCTCGCCGAAGACCAGGGCGTCCGTGCCGGGCGCGGTCCCGACCCGGTGCAGCCAGACCCGGCGGTGGTACTGCTCCTCGCCGGGGTTCAGCCGCGGGTCCAGCCGCCGGACGTAGTAGAACGCCTCGCCGCCGGGCAACCAGGCGACCGACGACCTCCGCACCCGGTCCACCGGCCCGTCGACGACCTTCCCGGTCGCCACGTCGATCACCTGGAGCCGCGAGTCCTCGGTGCCGTCCCGGGAGATCTGAAAGGCCAGCAGATCGCCCTCCAGGGACGGCTGCCAGGCGTCGAGCGCGGTGCGCCCGGAAGGATCGAGGAGCTGCGGGTCCAGCAGCACCCGCCCGGTTTCCGCCCCCGTGCCAGCCTCGGGCTCCGCCACCATGAGCACGGGATGCTCGTGGCCCGCGTCCTGCCGCAGCCAGAAGGTCCTGCCGCCGCGGACCCTGGGCGGTGCCGCGCGATCGACGGCGTTGAGCGCCGCCACCTCCGCCTCCCAGCGCTCCCGGCCGGGCCAGGACGCCCGCTCCGCCGCGTAGAGGGTCTCCTGCTCGGCGTCCCAGCGGATCACCTCGTCCGCCTTCGCGTCCTCCAGCCAGCGGTACGGGTCGGGGACGGGCACCCCGTGCACCTCGTCCACGACGTCCTGCCGGGCCGTGCGGGGGTACTCGTGCGGTGCCGGTCGGGCGGCGGAGGTCACTCGGTGCTCCCTCGTCGTGGTGGGGCGGTGCCTCGGACAGCGGCGGCGCGAGTGGCCGGCGCCTCGGCCGGTCCGGCGGGCGCACCGGGCGTTTCCTCCCCGGCCGGTCCTCCGCCGGGTCCGCCGTCCTCGGCCGTCCCGGGGTCGGGCAGGGCGCCGCGGGCGTAGAGGCCGGACAGCAGGATGCACAGCCCGGCCACGGCGATGATCGTGTCGATGGGGCCGAACCGCAGGCCCGCCACCGAGCCGTCGAAGTCCCGCAACAGGGTGCCGGCGAGCCAGCCGGACAGCGCCGCCGCGACCATCGCCGCCAGTTGGGTCATCGGCTGGAACACGGCGATCACCCGCCCGCGGTACTCGGCGGACGCCGCCGAGAGCAACAGCGGGGCCATCGCGGTGTTCAGCACGGTGAGGGGAATGGTGAACAGGACGAGCAGGACGATGCCACCGACGAACCCGGTCTGCCGGGAGTAGGCGACCAGCAGGGCGCCGCTCACCAGCAGGCTGACCCACGTCGTCCGCCGCGCCCCGATCCACTGCACCACCCGGCCGGCGCACAGCGCGCCGACGATGCCGCCCACCCCGATGGCCATGCCGACGTAGCCGAAGAGTTTGGCCGACATGCCCAGGTTCTCGGTCGTGAAGAAGATGTTGAGCGTGTTCAGCGCGCCGACCCCGAACTGGCCGATCACGGCGAAGACCAGCAGCGCGACCAGGAACTTGCTGCGCCCGAAGAAGCGGAGGCCCGCCACGAACTCCCGCAGCACGCCGGACCGGTGACCGGCGGCCTTCCCCGTGCCGCTCCCGTCGACCGGTGCCTTCTCGGCGGGGGCCACCCGGACCGAGGCGATGGCGACGTACGACACCAGGTAGGAGAGTGCGTTGAAGAGCATGGCCCACTGCACGCCCAGCGTGAAGAACAGCGGCGCCGCGAGCGGCGGGCCGACGATCAGCGCCGTCTGACTGGTCGCCTGCGTGATGCCGGCCGCCCTGGCGCGGTCGGCGTCCCCGGTCACCAGGTCCGCGATGATGGTGAAGCGGGCCGGTGCGAAGAACCGGGCGGCCGCGTGCAGGAGCAGCACGGTGCCGTAGACGAGAGTGAGCCACACCCCGGCCGGCAGTGCGTCGGCCGGCAGGAAGGAGACGACGGCCAGCAGGGCCACCAGCCCGCCCCGCAGCACTTCGGTACCGAGCATCGTGCGGCGTTTGTCCCAGCGGTCGACGAAGACGCCCGCGATCGGACCGACGACGAGCACGGCGGTGCCACCCGCCACCAGGACGCCGCTCACCGCTGCCGGGGCCCAGCTCTCGTCCTTCGCGAGCACGGTGGCCACCCACAGCATCAGGGTGGTGCTGAAGACCATGTCCCCGATGGACGAGACGGCCTGTCCGAACCAGAGCCGTGTGAAGTCGGGGCTGATGAGGGTCAGCCGTGGTGCCATGACGGCCTCCCCGAGGTGAGGACCAGTGTCATGAGGGCGGTCACCAGGGTCGTGTGATAGGCCTTCCGGAAGAATTCCCCGGCCGGCGCCGACGCGGACGCCATGAGTGCGGCCGACCGCCCGGGAATCGCCCCGTCGGACCGCTGGGCCCGCACCAGACACTCCACGGCCGCGGCCCCCGAAGGGGTGCGCAGCGGCTCAAGACCCAGGATGAACTGCGTGATGACGAGTTCGGCGGCCAGGTCCCACCGGTCCTGCCGGACGCAGTGGTCCAGCATCCTGCGGACCAGGTTCCGCGCGTGTGCCAGGGCGTCCCCGGTCAGACCGGTCGCGGTCCGCCCGTAGTCGCCGAGGAAGAACGCGGCGTGGGTGAGGGAGTACCCCTCGGAGTCGGTGAGCGGTGCCACGTCCCCCGCCGCCACGTCCTCCTTCTCCGCGCTCCCCGGCACCGGGGACGCCAGGGTGACGAGCGGGCTCTGCCCGACGAGTTCGGCGTACGGCTCCATGGTGTGGTCCGCACCCGCCTTGTCCGCGTAGAAGCGGATCTCCATGCGCTTGAGCGGCGACTTGCCGGCCGGAGCGAGGAAGCCGGGAGAGAGCCGCCCGAGCGTGGCCCGGCACACCGTGTCGTCGATCCCGTCGGGAGCCAGCGCGGCGTAGGCCAGTCCGTAGGTGGGGGCGGAAGGGGGGTGGGTGTCGAAGAGCCGCGGGAACCCCGGGCGCTGCCAGAGCTTGCGCAGCAGGGCGGTCGCCCCGTCCAGCCGCTCGTCGTGGGCTCCGCCGGCCCGCGCTGAGCAGTGGCACAGCAGCGCCAGTTCCAGTACGGCCTTGGCCTGCCGGTGCGCCGGCGTCCCCGCGTCGGCCGCGTACGGGTCGAAGTGGTCCAGGTTCGCTCCCAACCAGTCGAGTGTGCCGGCGGAGAGCTGGTCGAGAGATGACGGCATGGCTACAGGCGCTCCGTCTCGTCGAGGTAGTCGAGCAGGGTGGCGTCCACGTCGTCGCGGAACCGCATGAGGACGCGGGTGTCCTCGTCGTAGCGGTAGAGGTCCTCGCAGGAGATCCAGCGGTCGCGGGTCGCCTCCGCGGGCCGGTATCCGTCGGCCACCGTGCCGACCTCCCAGTCGGGTTTGCCCGCGGTCTCCCAGCAGCTGGCCAGGGTCCCGTCCGCGCTGATCACCGCGCCGTAGCGGCCTTCGGTGTGGCCGCAGGTGAGGCAGGGCCGTCGCGCGCCCGGACGGCTCACCCTGAAGCCGAGTTCCAGCGCCCGACGCTGCCACCGGGTGAAGTGGGCGGAGAGCTCGCCCGTGTGCAGCAGGTCGTTGGCGTATCCGATGCCCACGTCGCCGACCCGGGCGAAGTACAGGGCGCACCGGGAGGGGTCCAGTTCCGCCGCGAGCCGGTCGACGAGCGCGTCGACGCCGTCGAAGGTCTCCTGGGAGACGTTGACCCGCAGGGTCCACCGGATCGGCGTGACCTCGCTCGCCGCGACGATGTTGCGGACGATCTTGTCGTAAGTGCCGCCGTTGTCGGCCCTGTTGACCCGGATACGGTCATGGTCGGCGCGGTCGCCGTCGAAGGTGACCTGGACGGAGTCGAGCCCGAGGCCGGAGAGCTGCCGTGCGAGCCGCGGGCTGAGCAGTGTGGCGTTGGAGATCATCCAGGCCGACGTCATCCCGATGCCCGCGGCCCGCTCCAGCAGCTCCAGGCAGCCGCGCGGGTTGAGCAGGGGCTCTCCGCCGAACAGGAGGATCCGCAGCCTGTCCAGTTCGGCCGCGGCCATCTGCCGCTCGGTGAACCCGAGGATCGAGGTGATGGTCTCCGAGGTGAGTCGGGTCCGGGCGATCCTGGGCGGACGGCTGCCGTCCGTGGCGTCCTGGGCGGTGTTCTGGAAGCAGTATCCGCAGCCCAGGTTGCAGTTGGTGCTGGTGAGGACGGTCAGCGCGTACGAGCGGACCGGCGGGGCGGCGAACATGCCGCGCTCGCGCAGCCGGAGCTCCGTTCCGGGCCGCAGGTCCCCTTCGGGGGTGACGTGCCGGCCGCCGAGGCGGACGACCCCGCCCCGGCCGAGGAACCACCAGTTGCGCTTGCCCTCGAGGAGGCGCGCTCCGTCCGGGAGTTGGACCTGTTGCAGGCTCATCGCGTCCTCCGAGCTGTGGGTGATGCCGTGACCGGAACGGGGCGGGGGCGGCGGGCGTTGGCGAGCAGCAGCGTCGTCAGCGCCGTGACGAGCGTCGGCTGATAGGCCCACCGGAAGTACTGCTGAGGAGGGGCGGACGCCGGGGCCCGTCCCCGGGCCCTCTTGCCGGGTAGCGAACCGTCCGGCGACCGGGCCCCCGCGAGCATCCCGAGGGCCGCCGTCCCCGAAGGCGTTCGCAGCGGATCCGAGCCCAGGCAGTGCTGGGCGAGCAGCAGCTTGGCCGCGTACTCCCACGCGTCCTCGCGCACGCAGTGGTCGGTGAGCCGCTCCACCACGCGCGAGGCCCGCTCCCGGGCCTCCGCGTCCAGGCCGGTGTCGCGGAAGCCGTAGTCGGAGAGGTAGAACACGGTGTCCGTCACCTGGCAGACGTCCAGTTCGGCCACCGGCACGCCGTCGGCGCGCGCCAGTGCGCTGCATGCGTACAGCTCCTCGTACGAAGCCAGTCCGTGCCCGAGGCCCGCGAGTTCGGCGTAGAACCTGGTTCCCAGGTGGAGGTAGGGCGACTTGCGGCGTGGTGTCAGATAGCCGTCGGCGGACAGCCGGTCGAGCACACCGCGTCGGGCGTCGGTGACGGTCCCGGCCGGTGCCAACGCGGCCCATACCAGACCGAACGGCCTCGCACTGTCGGGGGAATGGGCGAGCAGGCGCGGGAAGTCCGGTCGGCGCCACGCGTGTTCCACGACCGAGAGCACCGGCTCCAGGGCGATGTCGTCCGGTGCGGCCTTCTGCCAGCAGCGGCAGAGCAGCGCGAGTTGCAGGAGGGCCTTCACCCTCGGCGTTACGGGCAGTTCGGCGCGGCCGGCCGAGGAGTCGAGACGGCCCGCGTGGAGCCCCAGCCACCGCCCCGTATCCGCTGCCAGGGCCGAGACGGTATCCCCGGCGGCGGCTGTCCCGCCGTCCGTGTCAGGGGCTGACGTTCGCGTAGTCATGGTCCTCCTTCGGGATCACGGAGTGCTGGGCCACCCGCTCGACGACATCGGCCGCCCGGGCTGCGCCGTCCACCGCGGCCAGCCTCCGGCCGAGGGCCCGGGCGCGGCCTCGCAGGGCCTCGTCCCGCCAGGCCGAGTCGAGCAGCGTCGGCCAGTTGGACGGCGCGGATTTCGGCAGGTGAACGCCCACGCCGGCGCGCATGCAGGCACCGGTGAGCAGCGGCTGCTCGGAGCCGTTGGGCGAGGCGGCGAGGGGGCGGCCGCGCAGCAGGGCGGCGAGTACGGGGGCTGAGGTGCCGCTGGTCAGCACCAGGTCGGCCAGGTCGATCAGCGGGCCCATCCACGGCTTGCGCACCGTCAGGATGTCCGCGTCCGGGGCGGGTTCGGGGCGCGGGGAGCGGCCCTGTTCGACCACGGCCTGGAACCGGCCGCCGGTGAAGGTCTCGTTGAGGTGGGGCCACCGGCTGCCGCCCTCGAACACGCGCCCGAGGTGCACGTACACCACGGGCTTCCCGGCCCGCGCCACCCGGTCCCTGACCGCGTCGACCTCGCCCGGTCCGGGCGTCGGCTCCCAGCGCAGCGGCCCCACGTGCACGACCCGGTCGGGCAGTTCAGCGCCGGGGTACTCCAGCGCCGGGTCGCCGCGCAGCAGAAGGGCGTCGCCCGGCAGCGGGTCGTCCCCCCACCGGGACCCACGTGCCGGCAGCCCGGCCTGCTCCCGCACGTCGGCGTACTGCTGACGCATCTCGCGGGTCCGGTTCCACCGTGGTCTGCCGAGCGGCGGCTCGTCGTCCCCGCCGGCCCGGTAGTCCCACAGGTGGACCGAGAGCCCGACCACCACCACGGGAAGGCCGAGCACTTCGGCCGCGAGCAGAGTGCCGTGGCACAGCACGGAGGTGATCAGCAGGTCGGCCCGGTCCGCGCGGGCGGCGCGCACGGTCGCCCGGTACTGCGCCATGGCGGAGCTTCCCCACCACGCGACGGAGAACGCGCGCCGTTCGCCGAAGTCCTCCGCCGCCGCGAACGGCAGGCCGGCGTCGGCCGCGACCGAGGCTGCGCCGGACCTGCCCAGCACGCTGACGTGATGGCCGCGCCGCCGGAGTTCACGACCGGCCGCGACCGTCGGGTAGAGGTAACCGCCGTCGCTGAGCGGACACAGCAGGATCCTCACGACACCCCCCGGCGGGGGCGCGCCGACCGGATGCCGGACGACGCGTGCGAAAGCGGAGCGGCCGGTGCCGGGAGTTCCCACACCGCGTGCGCCGGGGCGCGGTGCGGGCGCCGGAGCTGTGCCGGTAGGACGGCGGGGGTCACTCGGTGCTCCCTCGGGGCGTGGCGGGCGGTGGCGGTCCTGAACGGGCGGGCGGACCGGCAGGGGCGGGCGTGTGACGCCGGCGGGCCTGACGCCGACGGGCCTGACGGCGGCCGGGCCTCCGTCGCTCGGAACGATCAGTCCGAGCGTCGGAGGCCCGCGCCGTGCACAGGACTCGACGGGCAGTTACTGCAGCATGTCGCTGTTGTTGGTGAGGCAGTTGCCCGCCTCGTCCTCGCCGTCCTCGCTGTGCGCGACGACCTCGAACTCCTCGGACTCGGTCGGCTCCTGGCTCTGGTTCTCAGGCATGTTCTTCTCCTCTGTCGACGGTGTCGGTTGCACCGGCTGAGAAGGAACGTACGGATGCGTGGTATGGAAACGCCTGATCGCCGACCCGACGGCGGTATACGGCCCATGGCACGGGGGCGGGCAGCATCGGAATCCGGTGCGGCGGGCCAGGGTGTCCCGCTCGGATCGTGCCGGGCTCGGCGCACGCCGGCGCACGGCCGGAAGGCCGCGAGGAGAGGTCGGGCGCGGTGGGTTCGGACGGGCCGCGCGGGGCGAGGGCGGCCGCGCCCCCGGGCCGGAGGCAGCGGCCTCAGAAGGTACGGACCGGGGGCCGGGTACGGGCAGGGGGAGCCGCCCCAGGAGGTACGGGCCGAGGCCGCGGCCTGAGGAGGCCCGGCGCCCGGGGGACCGCTACGCGTCCGGCGACGGCCGTACCGTACGGGGGCCCACGCAGCGTGCCCCGTACGCCTCGACCCGCTGCCGGAGCCCCCGGTCGGCGGTGACGACGACACAGTCCCGGCCCGGGGCGGCCCCGGCCGCCAGCTCGGCGATCAGGTCGTCGCCGCTGCCGGGGGCCGAGTCGACCCGCACCCCGGCCACGGAGGCGACGCCCCGGGCGGCCCCTTCCACGACGAGCACCAGCTCGACGGGGCCGGGCAGCCCCGGCAGCCCGGCCGCCGCGTACGGGACCAGCGAGTCACGCAGCCGGGTCGCCGCCCCGCGCCGGTCCCGCCACCACCCGTCGGGCACGGAACCGACCACGTTGGCGGCGTCCACGATCACCAGCACCGCATCGTCCTCGCTCATCCCGGCAGGGTGTCACGGGCGGCGCGGCACGGCGGGTCGTCAGCCCCCGGTGGCGGGGGACTTCTTCGCTTCCTCGGGGATCGTGGTGTCCTCGCGGATCGCCTTCCACAGCTGACCCGCCTGCGGCTCGGCCGCGACCACCCGGGCCTTGTCGATCTTGTCGTACGCCACCGGCAGCATGATCGTCTCCATCGAGGCCGGGTCGACGCCGTTCATCGAGCGGGCGAACTCCGCCAGCGAGGTGAGCGAGGCGAGCCCCGAGTCGGTGGTGAGCGACTTGGTGGCCGACTTGGCGATCTTGTACGAGTTCGCCGGACTGCCCAGCAGGTCCTGCGACTTGACCTCGCTCAGCAGGGCCATCATGAACTGCTGCTGGAGCCCGATGCGGCCGAGGTCGCTGCCGTCGCCGATGCCGTGCCGGGTCCGGACGTACGCCAGGGACTCGGTGCCGTTCAGCTTCTGCGGGCCCGCGGCGAGGCTCAGCCCGGAGGCCTTGTCCTCGATGTCCTGCGGTACGTCGACGGTGACCCCGCCGATGGCGTCGACCAGGTCCTTGAACCCGGCGAAGTTGATCTCCAGGTAGTGGTCGATGCGGACGCCGGACATCTTCTCCACCGTCTTCACCACACAGGCCGGGCCGACCTGTGCGTAGACGGAGTTGAACATCACGCGTTCCTTGGCGGACACCGTGGATCCGTTGTCCCCGACGCACTCGGGCCGGGTCACCAGGGTGTCGCGGGGGATGGAGACGGCGACGGCCTTCGACCGGCCCTCGGGTATGTGCACCACCATCGCGGTGTCGGAGCGCGCACCACTGACGCCCCCGCCGCCGCCCAGCTCCTTGTTCTCCGCCCCGGCACGCGAGTCCGAGCCCAGGACCAGCAGATTCTGCCCGCTGGTGGGCAGCTTCTCCGGGCGGTCCTCGCCGAGCGCCTTGTTGATGTCGACGCCCTTGATGTTCCCGTCGAGCTGGCTGTAGAGCCAGTACACGGTTCCGCCGCCGGCGAGCAGCAGGACGAGCAGGACACCGAGCGTGATCTTGAGTCCGCGGCGGCGCTTGCGATCTTTCTTGCGCTTTCGCCCGGAGGACTCGATCCGGCGGGAGGCGCGGGGGCCCGGGGGTGTGACGTCGTGGCTCATCCTGCGCGAGTCCCTTGTCTGTGGCCCGTGAGGGCTGAGGCGTGGAGTGGGGACTCGGGTGGGGCCGGTCCACCCAGTGGGGGTTGGCAGAGCAGTATAGACAAACTTTCGAATCGCGACTGAATCCGGCGACTCCGTCGCCCGGCGTCGTCGTTTCCGCAGAGGTGAACCCGGAGTATCGGTTCGATGTCTATCGAACGGAGATTCTATGATGGCAAGGCGTCGCATCCGTCGTGTGCTCCTCATCCGGAGGGGCGAACAGCGGCACGGGTGCGTGGCGGGGATTCAGGGAAGGACGACCTCACATCATGCGGGTCAAGTCAGGGCGTGCCGGGCGGGGGAGTGGACCGGGGCGGGTTGCCCAGGGGCACGGGCGAGAGACTCGGCCCTCCGTCGTGGCGGCCGTCAGCGGGCAGTGGCTGGTGCGCGGCAAGGACGGACGACTCGCCGCGTACGCCCGCCATTCCGGCGGGGTGCTCCGGTGGACAGAGACGCGACCGGGCGGGCCGGAGTGGTCCGGCCCGGATCTCTTCGAGATCCCGCACCTGACGCACCTTTCCGTCGCGCAGGGTGCCGATGGGTATGTGCACTTCCTCGGGAGGCGTTCCGTGCAGAAGGGGGACGGGCCGCCCGTCGTCGACGTGGTGCACGCCATTCAGTACCAGAGCGGTCGTGGACTCACGAGTTGGTACTCCCTCGGCAACCCTCGCAAGAATTCCGACCAGGCTTCAGGCCTGGGGGCGCCGGCCGGGGTGGTGGGTCCGACCGGTCTGGTGCACTTCTTCGTCCGTACGGGGGCCGGAGGCGTGATGCTGCGCCGTGACGACAAGGCCGGCAAGTGGGAGTCGTGGCACAACATGAACGCCCGCGGCGCCGAGGAGGGGATGGCCGTCACACTCGGCCCGTCCGGCACCGTCGATCTCCTCGTGGCGGGTCCTGGTGTCGCGATGCGCTGGCGGCAGACGTCTCCGAACGGCGGCTTCTCGCGAGAACAGGACATCCCCGTCCAGATGGCGCCGAGCAGTGTGGCAGCGCTGGTGACCGCTCCGGACCGGGTTACGTACTACTGGACCGACCCGGCCACCGGGGGAGTGGTGGCCCATCGTGTCGGAGGCTGGGTGATCCCCCTGGGCGGCACCCCCGCCGAAGGTCCGATCTCCGTTCTGAGGACGGTGCTCGACGGCTACGACTGCACGGTCCTGGCCCATCGTGACCTCGACGGTCACGTCATGCTCGCGGCCTGCGGCACCGAGGGCGAGGAGGGTGGCCTGTGGTGGTCGCCCGCCGGAGAGCGAACGGCCATGCCGCCCGCGCTGGCGACCGATCACGCGGGGCGGGTGGTGCTGGGATCGATCGGCGCCGACGGAGCCCTGTACATCGCGCGCCAGAACCCCGAACAGGGCCTCGCCATGGGGGCGGCCCGACGTGTCTGACTCCAGGGTCAAGGGGCTGGATCCGCCGGTGCCACGGGGCCTCGGACGCTCTGACGCCTATTTCAAAATTTCTAGAGGTTTGTCGCTTTTGAGTCGGACATTGACATAAGGCTTACGGGTGATGAAGATGTGATCGCTCTGTGAAACTTGAAGTTCTTTCCATTGTCATTAATGACTACTTGTGGCAGATGGAGCGCGCAGAGTGGCGGCCCACGGGGGGATCCGCTGGGAATTCTGCTGGTCACCGACCGCAGACAGATCAAGGAGTGGATGGCGTGCGGCGGCTTCTGTGCGACCCGAGCCCGGGGTGGCGGTTGTGACGATCACGCCCGAGCCGACGGTGCGGCACTTCGCGGACGCGATACCGAACCCTTCGCGGGGCCCCGTCGTGACGTTGCCCGAACGTCCTCAGCGGCAGGCCGAGCAGAGTGGTGGAACGGCCGACGACGTCTACGTCGAGCCGGGACTCACGCCCCTCGGCGCTCGTGAGGCCAACCGATCCGCCGTTGCCGACCTCCTCCGGTCCGTCGGGGTGTCCTTCTTCGCCGTACGCGGTACCTCGGACCACGGGACCGTCCTGGCCGTCGCAGAGGGAGACCGCGAGGCCGTCCTGGGCGTGCTCTTCCGGGGCATGGGCCAGTACCCGGGGCATCTGAGCGTGATCGACGCACAGGCGGTGGCGCCCGCCGGCCCTCTCTCCTCCCGGAACCCCAAGGCCTGGCGCGGGGTTCGCACGGCAGCCGCCGTGCAGGTCAGCTGGTACCGCACGGATGCGGGCAGGCATCTGGTGATGGGGCACGAGTACGGCTGCGCGGTGGAGTTCTGGAACTGGCGCGGCACGCATCTCGTCGCCCCCCGGGCCAACAGGGTCACCTGGGCGGTGTCGGGCGAGGGGAGGAACGTTCTCGGGGCCGCACGGTTGTTCAGCCGCTTCGTTTCGGACCACACCTCTCAGCACGAGGCGCCCTCGCTGCCCACCAGGCCCGAGTTCCTGGTCAGTTGTGCGGAGGACATCGCCTTTCCCGTGGACGCCGTCTACACGTGGGTGGACGGGAACGACCCGGCGTGGCAGGAGCGAAAGGCCGCCGCGAAGGGTGAGGTCTACCACGCCGAGTCCGCGAGCGACGCCCGTTTCATCAGCCGCGACGAGTTGCGTTACTCGGTGCGATCACTCCATATGTTCGCCCCGTGGATCCGTAACGTCTACATCGTCACCGACGACCAGGTTCCGGCGTGGCTGCGCGAGGACGTTCCCGGAGTCCGGGTGGTCAGCCACCGGGAGATCTTCCGCAACGCCTCGGATCTGCCGACCTTCAACTCGCACTCGATCGAGAGTCAGCTGCATCACATCGAGGGCCTTTCCGAGCACTTTCTCTATTTCAACGACGACATGTTCATCGGCCGCCCGGTGACACCCCACGCCTTCTTCACCCCGAGCGGAAAGGCGCGGTACTTCCCCTCGCGCAACCGCATCCCCCAGGGGCCGGTCGTCGACACCGACACTCCGGTCGACGCGGCCTGCAAGAACAACCGCATGCTGCTGAGGGAACGCTTCGGCCGGGTGATCACTCAGCCCATGGAGCACATCCCCTACGCACTGCGCCGCAGCGCGATGGATGAGGCGGAACGCGACTTCCCCCAGGCTTGGGCCCGTACGGCTGCCAGCCGCTTCCGGGCGATGACGGACCTGTCCACGACGTCGTCGTTCGGGCTCTACTACGCCGCGCTGACCGGCCGTGCGCAACCGGCGAGCATGCCGTTCACCTATCTCCAACTGGCGGTTCCCGATCTCGCGGACCGGCTGCAGCGGCTCCTCGACGGCCGGAGCCAGGACTCGTTCTGTCTGAACGACGCGTTCTCCACACCGGAGGACATCGAGGCCCAACAGGAGCTGCTCGACGGGTTCCTCAACGCCTATTTTCCTGTGCCCAGCCCCTACGAGCGATGAATCGGAGTTCCTGACATGGCCGATTCGAGTTCGGCGGCCCGGGTCTACAAGCGCATCGTTCCCCAGCCGGTGCGTGCCGTCGCCGGCAGCCGGGTGCCGCCCCGGGTCCGGCGCAAGGTCAAGGGCGGCCTCGTCCGTACCCTGAACCGCCGCGAGGCGCGTCTGCATCAACGCGCCCTGAGGATGGTCAGGAAGGGGGACTTCGCGAGCGCCTCCGAGCGGCGGACGCGTACGCCCGACGGCCGGGTCGGGCATGTGCACGAGGGACTGACCGTCGACCTGGCCCGCCGCCTCGACCACGACCTGGTGACCTCCGCCCTCGACGCCGCGGAGATCCCCTGGTTCGCGGTTCCCGCACTCGATGACCGGCGTATCTGCATCGCCGTGGAGCAGCAGGACAAAGGGCTGGTCCGCCGGGTTCTGCGTGCGCTGCTCGAAGAGCACACGGGATACATCGTGTCTGCCTCACCCGTCAACGATGAAACCCGCATGACCCCCGGGAGCCACCTCAAAGCCTGGAAGAACTACGGCAGGGCCAAAGCCATCCGGGTCGTCTGGTTGCGCACCGAGCCCACCGAGAACCTCTGGGTGGGCGAGGACCAGGGCATCGAGATCGAGTTCTGGACGGTCAACACCGATCTGCCGCACGAGCGGTTGATCGGCCCCCGCCCCAACCGGGTCCAGCGCGTTGTCTCCAGGGATGCCGCGGGCATCGAGATCAGCTTCGACCGCCTCTCGGGCTACAGCGACATCGACGGCGACCTGCCCCCTTCGATCACCCTCGAAGCATTCGACATCCCCCGGCTCGAAGAGATCACGTTCCCGGTGGACGCCGTGCTGCTGTGGGAGCACCAGAGCGTCTGGGGCGAAGAGCTGCTGAGGGCGACTCTGCGCTCCCTCCACCAATACGCCCCCTGGACCGACGTCATCCACGTGGTGGCGAACGCGCCCGCACCCGCGTGGCTCGAGGGCGCCGATGGCAGGGTCGCCGTGGTGCACAACCCCCCGGCCGACGGCCACTTCCACCTGCTCCCCGACGTCGCGGAGCACTTCCTGTTGTTCCGCCCCGGAGCGCTGCTCGGGCGCCCGACCCGCCCGTTCGACTACTTCATGCCCGACGGCACGACCCGACCGCGGCAGGCGAAGTGGACGGCCGAGGAATCGCTCGCGCCCTGGACCGCGCTCGGGTACTCCACGACCGGCCGCGCCGTGACGCAGTCCTTCGCGCCGGGACCGCAGCCGTACAGCTGCTCGGTTCTGGGCAGGCTCGCGAACAGCGGGGCGGTGGGAGCGGTGTCGCCGGACGGGCAGACGCATCCGAGGCTCCCCGAGTGCCATCCGGACGACGGTCTTGTCCACCACTTCGCGTACACCCACGGGCTCGCCGATCCGTCGGGCGAGACGACGGCCGTCGTGCACGCGGCCCTTCCCGGCATCGGCCTGCGGCTTCAGCGGTTGCTCGTACGCCGCGACCTGCAGCAGCTTCAGTTCTTCGGGCTCGGGAGCGACGAGGCTCTCAGGCAGGGCGGCAGCACAGCGGTCATCGACTTTCTGCGCCGCTACTTCCCCGTGGCGAGCCCGTTCGAGCACGGACATCCAGAGGACCCGGAAACGTACACGTGACCACAAGCAATCCGGAGGCATCTGCTGTCGTCGGGATATACCGCACCTTCGTTCCGCGCTCCCTGAGGCGGCGAGTCGCCCACCGCGTTCCCATGCGTCTGCGCAGCGGAGTCAAGGGGCTGTTGCGCCGTCTCCACATCCTTACCCTGGTCGCGCGTTTCGTCCGGGGCCGCCGGGCGCGAAGCCGCTGGCCCCACCTCTTCGGGGCCTCGGAGCGGCTGGCGGTCCTCTCGGGCCGGGGCGGCATGATCGCGCTCGTACGCTCCACCGCCTCCCCGCTGGGTCTGCGGGAAGCGAACCTCGAACTGATCGTCTCGCTCTTCGAGGGCGCCGGGATCGACTACTTCGCGGTCCGGGGCGCCTCCGACTTCAGGTCGGTCCTCGCGGTCGCGGAGACAGACCGGGAGCGCGTTGTCGCCGCTCTGGCGACCACACGCGGCACCGCGCCCGTCTACCTCTCGGCCTGTTCCGGGGAGCGGCTCGTGGGCAGATCGTCCCTCTGCGGCTCGTCGCGCGGCGCGCGCACCGGGCGGCAGGCCGCGGTGCTGCGTACCGGCATGGTCTGGGCGGACCCGGGCAACTCCCTGGTGCTCGGCCTCCGTTACGGCTGCGACATCGAGTTCTGGCGTCCCGAGGACGGCCGACTGGTGGCCCCCCGTCCCAACCGCATCACCGAGGACGTGGCGCTGGACGAGCCGCGGGTCAGCGTCCCGATCAGCCGGCTGACCGGGTTCGCAGCCCTGCACACCCGCCGTACCCGGTCGCTGCGCACGATCGAGGCGTGTGCCGACGCCCTGCCGGAGGACGTAAGGTTCCCCGTCGATGTCGTCTACACCTGGGTGGACGGGTCTTCCCCCGAGTGGCGGCAGCGGCGAGCACAGTTCACCGACGGTGGCTACCACGCCGAAGCGGCGAACGCGGCCCGGTACATCAGCCGCGACGAACTCCGTTACTCTCTACGCGCGTTGGAGCAGAACGCGCCATGGGTGCGGCACGTCTACCTGGTGACCGACCGGCAGACACCCGAGTGGCTCAGCCTGCGGAGCCCCCGGATCACGGTGGTCGACCACTCCGAGATATTTCACGACCCGGTCGCGCTGCCGACGTACAACTCGCATGCCATCGAGAGTCAACTGCACCACATAGACGGTCTGTCCGAGCACTTCCTGTATTTCAATGACGACATGTTCCTGGGGTGCCCGACCACGCCCAGCGACTTCTTCCTGTCGAACGGAATGACCCGCACCTTCTTCTCTCCCTCGCAGGTTCCCAGGCGGGACCTCAGCGATGGGGACCGGCCCGTCGACGCCGCCGGGAAGAACAACAGGAAGATCATCCTCGACAACTTCGGATCCGCCATCGTTCAGAAGCTCCGACATGCGCCCTACGCGCTGCGACGCAGTGTTCTCTACGAGATGGAGAAGGAACTCGCCGAGGCGTACCACATGACTTCGCACAGCAGGTTCCGCAGTGCGACGGACATCTCGATCCCTTCCTCGCTCTACCACTACTACGCGTACTTCACGGGACGTGCCGTGCCCTCCGACATCAGCTTCGCCTACCTCGACCTGGCGAAGCCCGAGATTTCCAGAAGGCTGGGCATCCTGCTGGCCCGGCGCGACCGCCAGGCCTTCTGCATCAACGACACGGTCTCCGACACGTTCGAAGTGAACAAGCAGACTCTCATGCTGAAATCTTTTCTCGACTCCTACTTTCCGGTCCCGAGCCCCTTCGAGCGAAAGGAACTCGAAGCGCGGTGAAGATCTCGTTCCTGATCAACAACATCTACGGCATCGGCGGTACCAACCGTACGGTGATCAATCTGGCCGAAGCGTTGGCGGCACGGCACGACATCGAGATCGTCTCGGTCTTCAGACGGACCACCGCGACGAAATTCGAGATCTCGCCGCGGATCACCGTGCGGGCCCTGGTGGACCTCCGTCCCGGTTCGGCGGATCTGAAGGCGAGCGGCAGCGACGAGCCGAGCGGCGTCGTTCCGCGCCAGGAGGAGTTCTACGCCCAGTACAGCAAGTTCACCGACACACGGATCATCCAGGACCTGAGCCGGACCACCGCGGACGTGGTGGTGGGTACCAGGCCCAGCCTCAATCTCTTCGTCGCACAGCACACCCGTGACTCGGCGCTGCGTGTCGCCCAGGAGCACATGACGCATCTGGCGATCCCCCCGGCGGTCCGGGCCGAAATGGCACGTGTCTATCCCCGGCTCGACGCCGTGACAACGGTCACCGAGGCCGACGCCCGCTCGTTCCTGGAGAACACCCCGGTGCCGGGCATCCCCGTCGTCGGCATTCCCAACAGCGTGCCCCGGCCCGCGGTGGAACCCTCGGACGGTGCGCACAAGGTCATCGTCAGCGCCGGCCGCATGCATCACGTCAAGCGCTACGACCTGCTGATCCGCGCCTTCGGCATGCTCGCCGACGAGTTCCCGGACTGGCAGTTGCGCATCTACGGCGACGGAGGTGAGGCCGGCAAGCTGCGATCCCTCGTCACGGAGCTGGGTCTCGCCGGCCGCGCGCTGCTCATGGGGGGATTCTCGCCGATCGAGTCCGAGTGGGCCAAAGGTTCGATCGCCGCCGTCACCTCCAGCGCCGAGTCCTTCGGCATGACGCTGGTGGAGGCCATGCGCTGCGGACTGCCCGTCGTGTCCACCGACTGCCCCGTCGGCCCACGCGAGATCCTCCGCCACGGGGAGGACGGCCTGCTCGTCCGTACCGAGGACGCGGAGGCCGTCGCCCACGGCCTGCGCGTGCTGATGTCCGACGACAGACTCCGCCGGGAGATGAGCGCGGCAGCCCTGCGCAACTCCACGCGCTACGACCCGGAGGCGGTCGCGGCCCGCTACGAGGAACTCTTCGAGGACGCCGTACGCCGACGGTCCTCCGTGGACCGGGGCTACCGGGCGCCGTCCGGTTCCAAGGCAGCCGCCGGCGGGCAGCCGATCGTGTCGCCGCCCGTCCCGCTCACCGCTACGCCGGTCGACGTCACGGCGGACGACGCGGGCTGGCTGAGGTTCTCCGCCAGCGGCCCGCAGGACGGCAAACACCGCTGGCAGTTCACGCTCCGGCACAATCCGTCCGACGGGAAGCGCCTGCCGGACATGCCGTTGCGCACCACCCGCAAGCCGCTCGCGAACGGCGGAACGCGCTACACGGCCGCCATCACCCCCTCGGCCCTGGACGCCCTCGGCGACGGCAGGTGGCGTGTCACCATGACCTCGGCCAAGTCGGCCAGTGTCCACATGAAGGCCGGCATCCGGGACACCCGGAAGCTGATCGGCGCACGCACGACCGTACTGACCGGCGCCGGGTCCGCGGTCGTGGGCTGGAACCTCCCCTACGCCCAGCCCAACGGAAAGCTGATGCTCCGTACGGTGCTGAGGCAGGACCACGTCGAGTCGACCTCCGTCGCCGTCGACGAGCACGGCATCACGGTGACCGGTGTCCTCTGCGGCGCCGGGCGGATTCAGCCCGGCGCCCTCTTCGTGGTCAGCCGCCGCGGCCCGCACTCGGCCAACTTCACCGTTCCCGTCCGGGTGCTCGGCGGCAATGCCTTCAGCGTCGACGTGCCGGTCCGCAAGGTCGTGGACCATCGGCTCGACCGCTGGGAGGACTGGGACTGGTGGCTCCAGCCCGAGCCCGACAACTGGCGCAAGATCCGTGTCTGCCACCTCCTGGAGGACTTCCCGGACGTCAAGAGCGCCTTCGTGTACCCCGCCGTACCCGTCGTGGGGGACGAGACGTCAGAATTTGTCCGTTTCCACCCGGCCAAGCCTGTCCGTGTGCGTCCGTACTGCTCCGCATCAGGAGCCATGGCCATGAACGTGGTCGACCGCTAGAAATCCTTGAATGGGGATGAAATGAACCGCACGATATTTGTCCTCGGGGATTCCGTTCCGGCGCCGCGCACGGAGGAGGAAGCCCCCATGGCCGGCTGGGGGCAGAAGATACAGGAGCTGCTCGTCGGCCCGACCGATGTCGCGAACTACGCGCGCAGCGCGATGACCACGCGCAAGTACTACACCGAACGCTTCGCGGGACTGCTCAACCGGATGCGTCCCGGGGACATCGTCCTGATCGGGTTCGGTGGTGTGGACCACATGATCCACAACGGCATGCGGTACGTGCCCATTCCCGAATACCAGGAACTCCTCGGGCTCTTCAGCGATTACATCCGAAGCGAGGGAGGGGTGCCGGTCATGGTCACCCCCACAGCGCGCTACGCCTTCTCCGCGACGGGCGAGGTGAAGAACACCCGCGGAGAGTATCCCCGGGCCATGGCGGAGGTGGCCGCCGACCGAGGCGTACCGCTGATCGACCTCACCGGTATCACGATGAGTCTGTGGGCCAGGATCGGACCGACCCGGCTGCGCCAGTACTTCTGCTGGGTCGACGCCGGCGAACACCCCCTGCACCCGGACGGAAACATCGACTCCAGCCATCTGAACCACCCGGGCGCCTACGAGGTGGCTCGTCTCGTCGTCGCCGGTCTGGTCGAACGGAACGTGCTCAGCCGGGCCGACGTGGACATCGCGGCGCTCATGGAGCCCGAAGGGCTGCCGGCGGTCTCCCAGGAGTTCACGGTCCAGTCGCCCGAATCGGCTCTGAACTACGGAACGCGTACAGGAGGCGCGCCGACCTTCGCCCGGCCTGTCGCCGGCGCCACCGTGGGCCCCATGACCAAGTTCGCGGGAACCGCCGCGCCGGGAACGGACTACCTGCTGTTCTTCGAACACGGCCAGTACATCGGGGGTACGGGTGTGGGCGCGGCCGGCCAGTGGATCTGGCGTCGAGCCGTCGAGTGGGCCCCGGGCGAGCACGCCGTCCAGTGTGTCGCTCTCCGGGCGGATGGGTGTTCCCCCACGGTCGAGCAGCACTTCCGGGTGCTCGCCGGTGTCGAGCCCACCGTCATCACCGCGCCGAAGGAGAACAAGTTCTCGGGACCGAAGGTTCGTTTCGCCGGACGCACGCAACCAGGCGCGACCAAGGTCGTGCTGATGGAGGCAGGCCGGCTGATCGGCGCGACCGCCGTGGACGAGAAGGGCGAGTGGCACTACACGCACGCACACCGCTGGCGGGCGGGACACCACGCCGTCGAGGTCATCGCGCTCTTCGGCGCGCAGGAGTCCGCCCCCGCCGCCGTGACCTTCAAGGTCGTCGGGATACCGGAGAACAGCACCATCCGCACAGCGGGCAGTTCCCGCGAGGAGTGCGGCGAGGTGTGTAACCACAGGCCGTTCAGCGGGACCTGGTAACGACGGGAACGGGCCGTACGGGAGATCATCCCGTACGGCCCGTCCGTAGTGCAGTCGAGCGTTACGCCGGCACGCTCGCCACGCCCCGCGCCAGGAACGGCTTGCCGTTCACCCGCTGGGAGACGCCCTCACGGTCCAGGTACGGCGTGATGCCGCCCAGGTGGAAGGGCCAGCCCGCGCCGGTGATCAGGCACAGGTCGATGTCCTGGGCCTCGGCGACGACGCCCTCGTCCAGCATCAGGCCGATCTCCTGCGCCACCGCGTCGAGCACACGGTCGCGGGTCTGCTCCTCCGTGAGGACGGTGTCGCCCTGCTTGAGGAGCGCGGCGACCTCGGGGTCGAGGACCGGAGCGCCGGAATCGTAGACGTAGAAGCCGCGCTTGCCGGCCTTCACGACCGCCGCGAGGTTCTGCGAGACCGTGAAGCGCTCCGGGAAGGCGCGGTTCAGGGTCTCGGAGACGTGCAGACCGATGGCCGGGCCGACCAGCTCCAGGAGCACCAGGGGGGACATCGGCAGGCCGAGCGGCTCGACGGCCCTCTCCGCGACCTCGACCGGGGTGCCCTCGTCGATGACGTTCTGGATCTCGCCCATGAAGCGGGTGAGGATGCGGTTGACGACGAACGCCGGGGCGTCCTTCACCAGGACCGCGGTCTTCTTCAGCTTGCGGGCCACACCGAAGGCCGTCGCCAGCGAGGCGTCGTCCGTCCGCTCGCCGCGCACGATCTCCAGCAGCGGGAGGATCGCGACCGGGTTGAAGAAGTGGAAGCCGACGACCCGCTCCGGGTTCTTCAGCTTCGACGCCATCTCGGTCACCGACAGCGAGGAGGTGTTGGTGGCGAGGATCGCGTGCGCCGGGGCGACCGCCTCGACCTCCGCGAACACCTGCTGCTTGACGCCGATCTCCTCGAAGACGGCCTCGATGATGAAGTCCGCGTCCGCGAAGCCCTCGGCCTTGTCGAGGACACCCGAGACCAGGCCCTTGAGGCGGTTGGCCTTGTCCTGGTTGACGCGGCCCTTGCCGAGCAGCTTCTCGATCTCGGCGTGGACATAGCCCACACCCTTGTCGACGCGCTCCTGGTCGATGTCGGTGAGGACGACCGGGACCTCCAGGCGGCGCAGGAACAGCAGCGCCAGCTGCGAGGCCATCAGACCAGCGCCCACGACGCCGACCTTGGTGACCGGGCGGGCCAGGCTCTTGTCCGGGGCGCCGGCCGGGCGCTTGGCGCGCTTCTGGACCAGGTTGAAGGCGTAGATGCCGCTGCGCAGCTCGCCGCCCATGATCAGGTCCGCCAGCGCCTGGTCCTCGGCGTCGAAGCCGGCGGACAGGTCGCCGTCCTTCGCCGCCGCGATGATGTCCAGCGCGCGGTACGCCGCCGGGGCCGCACCGTGCACCTTGGAGTCGGCGATGGCCCGGCCGCGCGCGACGGCCTGGTCCCAGGCCTCGCCGCGGTCGACCTCGGCACGCTCGACCTCGACCGTGCCCTTGAGCACGTTCGCGGTCCAGACCAGCGACTGCTCCAGGAAGTCCGCACCCTCGAACAGCGCGTCCGCGATGCCGAGTTCGAAGACCTGCTTGCCCTTGAGCTGACGGTTCTGGTTGAGCGAGTTCTCGATGATCACCGAGACCGCGCGGTCCGCGCCGATCAGGTTCGGCAGGAGCGCGCAGCCGCCCCAGCCCGGGACCAGGCCGAGGAAGACCTCGGGCAGCGAAAACGCCGGGAGCGCCTTGGAGACGGTGCGGTAGGTGCAGTGCAGACCGACCTCCACACCGCCGCCCATGGCCGCGCCGTTGTAGTACGCGAAGGTCGGGACCGCGAGGCCGGCCAGGCGGCGGAAGACGTCGTGGCCGCCCTTGCCGATGGCCAGCGCGTCCTCGTGGCGGCCGAGCAGCTCGACGCCCTTGAGGTCGGCGCCGACGGCGAAGATGAACGGCTTGCCGGTGATGCCGACGCCCGTGATGGTGCCCTCGGACGCCTCCTTCTCGACCTGGTCGATCGCGGCGTTCAGGTTCGCCAGCGACTGCGGTCCGAAGGTGGTCGGCTTGGTGTGGTCCAGGCCGTTGTCCAGCGTGATGAGGGCGAAGTTGCCCGCGCCGGCCGGCAGGTCCAGGTGACGTACGTGCGCCTGGGTGACGACCTCGCCGGGGAACAGCTCGGCCGCACCCTTCAGAAGCTCAGCGGTGGAGCTCACTTGTTGCCTCCGTCGGCGTTGAAGTGCGGGTTCTCCCAGACGACCGTGGCGCCCATGCCGAAGCCGACGCACATGGTCGTCAGGCCGTAGCGGACCTCGGGCTGCTCCTCGAACTGCCGGGCCAGCTGCGTCATGAGCCGGACACCGGAGGAGGCCAGCGGGTGGCCGTAGGCGATCGCGCCGCCGTACTGGTTGACGCGGGCGTCGTCGTCGGCGATGCCGTAGTGCTCCAGGAAGGCGAGCACCTGCACGGCGAACGCCTCGTTGATCTCGAAGAGACCGATGTCCCCGATGGAGAGACCGGCCTGGGCGAGCGCCTTCTCGGTCGCCGGGATCGGGCCGTAGCCCATGACCTCCGGCTCGACGCCCGCGAAGGCGTAGGAGACGAGGCGCATCCTGACCGGGAGGCCCATCTCGCGGGCGACGTCCTCGGCGGCGAGCAGGGAGGCGGTGGCGCCGTCGTTGAGACCCGCGGCGTTACCGGCCGTCACGCGGCCGTGGGCGCGGAACGGGGTCTTCAGACCGGCCAGCGACTCCATGGTGGTGCCCGGGCGCATCGGCTCGTCGGCGGTGACCAGGCCCCAGCCCGTCTCACCGACATCGGCGTTCGTGCGGCGCACCGAGACCGGCACCAGGTCCTGCTGGATCTTGCCGTTGGCGTACGCCTTGGCGGCCTTCTCCTGCGAACGCACCGCGTACGCGTCGGCACGGTCCTTGGTGATCGTAGGGTAGCGGTCGTGCAGGTTCTCCGCCGTCATGCCCATGAACAGGGCGGACTCGTCGACCAGCTTCTCGGAGACGAAGCGCGGGTTCGGGTCGACGCCCTCGCCCATCGGGTGGCGGCCCATGTGCTCCACGCCGCCGGCCACGACGACGTCGTACGCGCCGAAGGCGATGGAACCGGCCGTCGAGGTGACAGCGGTCAGCGCGCCCGCGCACATGCGGTCGATCGAGTAGCCCGGGACGGACTGCGGCAGACCGGCCAGGATTCCGGCGGTGCGGCCCAGCGTGAGGCCCTGGTCCCCGATCTGCGTGGTCGCGGCGATGGCGACCTCGTCGATCTTCTTGGGGTCCAGGTCCGGGTTGCGACGCAGCAGCTCCCGGATGGCCTTCACGACGAGGTCGTCGGCGCGGGTCTCGTGGTAGATGCCCTTGGGGCCCGCTTTGCCGAACGGGGTGCGGACGCCGTCGACGAAGACGACGTCCCGGATGGTACGAGGCACGGTGGCTCTCCTCCAGGGTGCGGGATGGCACTGCTGCGGGGCACGCCGCGGGGGCGCGCCGCCTGCCCTCATGCTACTTGCGGGTAACCAGACTGCCCACCCCTCACGGCCGGAGCGTCGAAGGTCACACCGCCCCGGCGCCCCGATAATCGCCGTCCCGGCGCCCGGTACGGGCCGCCCCAGCAGCCGCGCGGCGGGAGAAAGGGCCCTGAACCTGGCGCGATTTCGACCATCGGTTCGGTCCGTGAACAGGGCCGGGAAAGCGGAACACCCCCGGTCGGTGACCGGGGGTGTTCGCTGCGTCACGGGAACGGGCGCAACGGGTGTATCAGGAGGCGTCCAGCGCCCGCACCAGCAGCGGGGCGACCTGCTGGATCTGCCAGTTCCGCGCCCCGTATCCGGCGAGGGTGTCCTCGACGGCGCCCGGCGTCGGGTTCTTCGGCGGCTCCCAGCAGACCCGGCGCACGGTGTCCGGGGTGATCAGGTTCTCCTGGGGCATGTGGAGACGCTCGGCCAGCTCGGAGACGGCGGTGCGGGCGGCCGAGAGCCGGGCGGCGGCGGCCGGGTCCTTGTCGGCCCAGGAGCGCGGGGGAGGCGGTCCGGCCGGCTGCTGACCGGGCTGCGGCAGCGCCGTCTCGGGCAGTGCCTTGGCCCGCTCCACGGCGGCCTGCCACTGCTCCAGCTGACGGCGTCCCATGCGGTGGCCGAATCCCGGCAGCGCGGTCAGGGCCTGCACGTCGACCGGCAGCGCGAGCGCGGCCTCGATGATCGCGGCGTCGCCGAGCACCTTGCCCGGGGAGACGTCGCGGCGCTGGGCGACCTGGTCACGGGCGGTCCACAGCTCCCGGACGACGGCCATCTGACGGCGGCGGCGCACCTTGTGCATGCCCGACGTGCGGCGCCAGGGGTCCTTGCGGGGCGGCGCCGGCGGGGCGGAGGCGATGGCGTCGAACTCCTCCCGGGCCCACTCCAGCTTGCCCTGCCGCTCCAGCTCCTCCTCCAGCTCGTCGCGCAGGTCGATCAGGAGCTCCACGTCGAGCGCGGCGTAGCGCAGCCAGGGCTCGGGCAGCGGGCGGGTGGACCAGTCGACCGCGGAGTGGCCCTTCTCCAGGGCGTATCCGAGGACGTTCTCCACCATCGCGCCGAGGCCGACGCGCGGGAAGCCCGCGAGCCGTCCGGCCAGCTCGGTGTCGAACAGCGAGGTGGGGGTCATGCCTATGTCCCGCAGGCACGGCAGGTCCTGGGTCGCCGCGTGCAGGATCCACTCCGTGCCGGACAGCGCGGAGCCGAGGCCGGAGAGGTCGGGGCAGCCGACCGGGTCGATCAGGGCGCTGCCCGCGCCCTCGCGGCGCAGCTGTACGAGGTAGGCGCGCTGGCCGTAGCGGTACCCCGAGGCGCGCTCGGCGTCGACGGCCACCGGGCCGGTGCCCGCGGCGAAGGCCGCGATCACCCCGGCGAGGGCGTCGTCGGACGTCACTACCGGGGGAACGCCCTCGCGCGGTTCGAGCAAGGGGATCGGCGCCGGGGCGACGTCGTCCGGGGGAGCGCCCCCGGTGGTTCGCAGTGAACTGTCTGCTGCGGTCTCTTGGGCGTCGGTCACGTGTCAAGGGTATCTGTGTATGCACGGAGCCCGTCGACGGAACGTTCCGTCGACGGGCGGCCATGCGCGTATTCCAGCCGGAGGCGCATCGGTGCACGTCCCGGCGGGGTGCGGTCAGTGGATGATGCCCGTCCGCAGGGCGACCGCGACCATGCCGGCACGGTCTCCGGTGCCGAGCTTGCGGGCGATGCGGGCGAGGTGGGACTTGACGGTCAGGGCGGAGAGGCCCATCGAGACGCCGATGGCCTTGTTGGACTGGCCTTCGGCGACCAGGCGGAGCACCTCCACCTCACGTCCGGACAGTTCGCGGTAGCCGCCCGGGTGGCTCGGGGAACCGGGAGGCCTGCGGTGCATACGGGCCGCGTTGGCGCCGATGGGTGCGACGCCGGGGCGGGAGGGGTGGCCGATGTTGGTTCGGGTGCCGGTGACGACGTAGCCCTTCACGCCGCCCGCGAGGGCGTTGCGAACGGCGCCGATGTCGTCGGCGGCGGAGAGGGCGAGACCGTTGGGCCAGCCTGCGGCGCGGGTCTCGGACAACAGGGTCAGCCCGGAACCGTCGGGCAGGTGGACGTCGGCAATGCAGATGTCGCGCGGGTTGCCGACGCGGGGGCGTGCCTCCGCGATGGACGACGCTTCGATGACGTCACGTACTCCGAGGGCCCACAGATGGCGGGTGACGGTGGAACGGACGCGCGGGTCGGCCACGACGACCATGGCCGTCGGCTTGTTCGGGCGGTAGGCGACCAGGCTTGCGGGCTGCTCAAGGAGAACGGACACCAGGCCTCCTGGGGGAGTGGCGGGACGGGCCGGCTCGGGGGGTGAAGCCGGGGGCGAACCGTGCTTGAAGGGTCATTGACCTCTTCGGCAGCGGACCCGTCCTCCTTTAGGGGAAGATCGCTATTTGATGCGTAACAATTCGGGCAAATAGGACGCGCGATCGATTGTACGAAAAGAGAGCCGGTGCTTGTGCGAAACGGGTGACGGAGTGTTACGAAACCTGCGGCCCGCGCCGTTGCGGCAACGTCACCACCGCCGCGTCCGCCGGATCCGACGGCGGCAGCCCCGCGATCTGGCACAGCAGATCACCCCAGGCCATCAGGTGCGACGCCGTGTCCGGCACTCCGCCGCGCGACTCCCTCGGCGTCCACGAGGCCCGGATCTCGATCTGCGTCGCCGGGCGGCGCGTGGACAGCGCACCGAAGTAGTGCGATCCGGCGCGCGTCACCGTCCCTCCGGCCTCTCCGTACGACAGGCCCCGCGCGTCCAGCGCACCCGTCAGCCAGGACCAGCACACCTCCGGGAGCAGCGGGTCCGCCGCCATCTCCGGCTCCAGCTCCGCCCGGACCAGCGTCACCAGCCGGAACGCGCCCTGCCAGGCGTCGTGCCCCGCCGGATCGTGCAGCAGGACCAGTCTGCCGTCCGCGAGATCGTCCTCGCCGTCCACCACCGCCGCCTCCATGGCGTACGCGTGCGGGGCGAGCCGCTGGGGCGGCCTGGTCACCTCCACCTCCAGCTCCGGTCGGAGCCGCGCGGAGCGCAGCGCGTCGACCGCCGTCAGGAACGCGGGCGGCACGGAAGGCCCCTCCGCGCGGTCCTTGCTGTCAACGCCGTCGGAATGATCGGAAAATTGTCCCTGAGCCGGAGCCATGCGGGGAAGAGTAGGCGGAAGCCGGGCCCCGCGCAGGGAGAGACACCCGTGCGGGGCCGGGCTCCTTCGGCGCGCGTGCGAAGATTCTGTGCGTGAGTGCCAACGACAGCCCTTCGGGCCAGCAGACGACGACCTCCGCCAGCCTCGACGCGGTCCGCCACGCCACCCACGACTCGGCGTTCCTGCGGGCCTGCCGCCGCGAACCCGTCCCGCACACGCCGGTCTGGTTCATGCGCCAGGCGGGGCGCTCGCTGCCCGAGTACCTGAAGGTCCGCGAGGGCATCGCGATGCTCGACTCCTGCATGATGCCGGAGCTGGTCGCCGAGATCACCCTCCAGCCCGTACGCCGCCACAAGGTCGACGCCGCGATCTACTTCAGCGACATCGTCGTGCCCCTGAAGGCCATCGGCATCGACCTCGACATCAAGCCCGGCGTCGGCCCCGTCATCGCCGAGCCGATCCGCACCCGCGCCGACCTGGCCCGGCTGCGCGACCTCACCCCCGAGGACGTCCCGTACGTCACCGAGGCCATCGGGATGCTCACCGCCGAACTGGGCGCCACCCCGCTCATCGGCTTCGCCGGGGCCCCCTTCACGCTGGCCAGCTACCTCGTCGAGGGCGGCCCCTCGCGCAACCACGAGCGCACCAAGGCCATGATGTACGGCGACCCGCGCCTCTGGGCCGACCTCGTCGACCGGCTCGCCGAGATCACCGGCGCCTTCCTCAAGGTGCAGATCGAGGCCGGCGCCTCCGCCGTCCAGCTCTTCGACTCCTGGGTCGGCGCGCTGGCCCCCGCCGACTACCGCCGCGCGGTGCTGCCCGCCTCCGCGAAGGTCTTCGACGCCGTCGCCCCCTACGGCGTCCCCCGCATCCACTTCGGCGTCGGCACCGGCGAGCTGCTGGGCCTGATGGGCGAGGCCGGCGCGGACGTCGTCGGCGTCGACTGGCGGGTCCCGCTCAACGAGGCCGCCCGCCGCGTCGGCCCCGGCAAGGCGCTCCAGGGCAACCTCGACCCGGCGGTGCTGTTCGCGCCGACCCCGGCCGTCGAGGAGAAGACCCGCGAGGTGCTGGACGCCGCCGCCGGCCTGGAGGGCCACATCTTCAACCTGGGCCACGGCGTCATGCCGAACATGGACCCGGACGCGCTCACCCGCCTCGTGGGTCACGTCCACGAGCAGACCGCGCGCTGAGCGAACGGTCCCGGGGCCCGCGCCCCGGGACCCGCCGTCAGCTCCCCGCGCCCCGCACCGCCGTCACCGTCTTGCGGGCGGCCACCAGCACCGGGTCCCAGACCGGCGAGAACGGCGGGGCGTAGCCGAGGTCGAGCGCCGTCATCTGCTCCACCGTCATCCCGGCCGTCAGCGCCACCGCCGCCACGTCGACCCGCTTCGCCGACCCCTCACGGCCGACGATCTGCACCCCGAGCAGCCGGCCCGTACGGCGCTCCGCGATCATCTTCACCGTCATCGGCCTCGCCCCCGGGTAGTAGCCGGCCCGCTGCGTCGACTCGATGGTCGCCGTGACGTAGCGCAGCCCGACCGCGCGGGCGTCCTTCTCCCGCAGCCCGGTCCGGGCGATCTCCAGGTCGCAGACCTTGCTCACCGCCGTACCGACCACGCCCGGGAACGTGCCGTAGCCGCCCCCGACGTTGGAACCGATCACCTGGCCGTGCTTGTTGGCGTGCGTGCCCAGCGCGATGTGCCGGGTCCGGCCCGCCACCAGGTCCAGGACCTCCACGCAGTCGCCGCCCGCCCAGATGTTCTCGTGGCCCACCACCCGCATCGCCAGATCCGTCAGCAGCCCGCCGTGCGGGCCCACCGGCAGCCCGGCTTCGCGCGCCAGCGCCGTCTCCGGCTCCACGCCGATGCCGAGGACCACCACGTCCGCCGGATAGCTCCCCGCGTCCGTCGCCACCTCGCGCACCCGCCCGTCCGGACCGGTGACGATCCCGGTCACGGCGGCCCCGTTGACCGTGGTGATGCCCAGCCCGTCCATCGCGTCGTGGACGAGCCGCCCCATGTCCGGGTCGAGTGTCGCCATCGGCTGCTCGCCCCGGTTGAGGACGGTCACCTCGAAGCCCCGCTTGAGCATCGCCTCGGCCATCTCGACGCCGATGTACCCCGCGCCCACGACGACCGCCCGGCGGCTCTCCCGCGCGCCCAGGGCGTCCAGCGAGTCCAGAAGTGCCTGCCCGTCGTCCAGGGTCTGCACCCCGTGCACCCCGGGCGCGTCCATACCGGGCAGCGCCGGGCGCACCGGACGGGCCCCGGTGGCGATCACCAGCTTGTCGTAGCCCGTCCAGTACGTCTTCCCGCTCTCCCGGTCCAGTGCCTTCACCCGCCGCCCGGGCACGTCGAGTTCCGTCACCTCGGTCCGCATCCGCAGATCGATGTCCCGCTCCCGGTGCTCCTCGGGGGTGCGGGCGATCAGGTCGTCGCGCGCCGCGACGTCACCGCTCACCCAGTACGGGATGCCGCACGCGGAGTACGACGTGAAGTGGCCGCGCTCGAAGGCGACGATCTCCAGCGCGTCCGCCGCCTTCAGCCTGCGGGCCTGTGACGCGGCGGACATGCCCGCCGCGTCACCGCCGATGACCACCAGTCGTTCCGCTGCCATGCCGGGTCCCCTTTCGCCGAATCGCCGATCGGGCGATTCACCACGTCGGAGCCCCACGCTACGGCGGTCAGGGAGCCGGAGCGCCCTCCGGCTCCTGCCGGGGCGCCGCCGGGGCCCTGCGGGCCGCCCGCCGGGCCCGCAGCACTCGCCACCCCACCAGCGCCAGAGCGGCGGTGAGCAGGAACGGGAACGCGGCCCCGAACGCCACCGCGATCCACCGCAGCACCGTCACGAACGCGTCCCAGCCGCCGCCCAGCGCGTCCAGGAACCCGGTGTCCTCCTCCCGCCCGTCGTCGTCCGGGGCGTCCGGCGGCGTCAGGTCCAGGGTGATCGTCGCCAGCGAGGTGCGGTCCTTCAGGCTCGACTGCTGGGCGAGCAGCGACTCCAGGTCGGACTGACGGCTGCTCAGCTCGCCCTCCAGGGCGACCACGTCGCTGATCTTCTCCGCCCGGTCCATCAGCTCCCGCACCCGCGCCACGCTCGCGCGCTGCGTGGCGATCCGGCTGTCCACGTCGACCACCTGGTCGGTGACGTCCTTCGCGTCCGAGGTGCGCGACAGGAGCTTCCCGGAACCGGCCAGCTCCCGCAGGACCTCCTGGTACCGGTCCTGCGGAACCCGCAGCACCAGGTGCGAGGTCTCGTACGTGTCGTCGAGCCGCTCGGTCTCCTCCGTCGCGACGAGGCCCCCCGCGCTCTCGGCCGCACCGCGCGCGGCGGCGACCGCCTTCGCCACGTTCTTCACCTCGACGGAGAGCGTGGCCGTACGGATGACATGGGTGGCCGCCGCCCCCGGCTTCGGCGCCGCCTTCGCCCCGGCCGGTTTCCCGTCCGCCCGCTCCTCGGCCGACGACGCGGCCCCGTCCGCGTCCGCGCCGGCTCCCTCCTGCTCCCCGGGCGGCGCGTACTTGCTGTCCGCCGCCTTCGCGCCGCCCGAGGCGTCGCCCGACGCCCCGCAGCCGCCGACGGCGAGCAGGAGGCCGAGCACCCCGGCGGCGAGGGCGGCCCGTCCACGGGCGAAGGATCGATCGGTTCTGCTGCCCAATTCCATAACTGGTCCCCCCAGGACGGTGGTTGATGGTTCCGGTTCGACGCGGCCGCCCCGGGGCCGGTTGCCGGTGGGCGGTTTCGAAGTGGTCACGGTCAGGACGCGGTACGGGTTTGAGAGAGTGGACCCATGCAGCGTTCTCAACAGCGTGCGGAAACGCCCCCGGGCCACGTCGTCGTCGTCGGCGGCGGCATCGCCGGCCTGGCGGCCGCCCACCACCTGGTCTCCACCGGACTGCGGGTCACCCTCCTGGAGGCGACGGACCGGCTCGGCGGGAAGCTCATGACCGGCGAGGTCGCGGGCGTCCAGGTCGACCTGGGGGCCGAGTCGATGCTCGCCCGGCGCCCCGAGGCGGTCGCCCTGGCCCGCGAGGTGGGCCTCGCCGACCGCCTCCAGCCGCCCGCCACCGCCACCGCCTCGCTGTGGACGCGCGACGCGCTGCGCCCCATGCCCCAGGGGCACGTCATGGGCGTCCCCGGCGACCCGGCGGTGCTCGGCGATGTGCTGTCCCCCGAGGGCCTGGCCCGGATCGCCGAGGAGCGCGACCTGACCCCGACCCCCGTCGGCGACGACGTCGCGGTCGGCGCGTACGTCGCCGACCGGCTCGGCCGCGAGGTCGTGGACCGGCTGGTGGAGCCCCTCCTCGGCGGGGTCTACGCCGGCGACGCCTACCGGATCTCGATGCGCGCCGCCGTCCCCCAGCTCTTCGAGGCGGTGAAGGAGGGCGGGCCGCTGCTGGACGGCGTACGCCGCATCCAGGAGCGGGCCGCCGCCCGGCAGCAGAGCGGACCCGTCTTCCAGGGCATCGAGGGCGGCATCGGCACCCTCCCCGCCGCCGTCGCAGACGCCGTACGGGCCGCCGGCGGCGAGATCCTCACGGAGACCCCCGTCCTCGGCCTGACCCGTACGGAGTCGGGCTGGGCCGTCCGCACCGACACCCGGACGCTCGCCGCCGACGGCATCGTCCTGGCCACCCCCGCCTGGTCCGCCGGCACACTGCTGGCCGCCGAGTCCCCGGCCGCGTCCGCCGAGCTGTCCGGCGTCGAGTACGCCTCGATGGCCCTGGTCACCCTGGCCTTCCGGCGGGCCGACATCGAGCGGTACGAGGCCCTGCGCGGCCGCTCCGGATTCCTCGTACCGCCGGTCGACGGCCACACGATCAAGGCGTCCACCTTCTCCAGCAACAAGTGGCAGTGGGTCGCGGACAGCGCCCCGGACCTGTTCGTGCTCCGTACCTCCGTCGGCCGGTACGGCGAGGAGGACCAT
Source organism: Streptomyces sp. NPDC026589 (assembly GCF_040638385.1). Lineage (NCBI taxonomy): Bacteria > Bacillati > Actinomycetota > Actinomycetes > Kitasatosporales > Streptomycetaceae > Streptomyces > Streptomyces sp. NPDC026589. Next base: position 9,087 of record NZ_JBEZYG010000007.1, on the reverse strand, counting down.
CTGCACCGCGAGGACGAGGAGCTCGTCGCCGTCTCCCTGCGCGACCTCGCCGCCGCCACCGGCCTCACCGCCCGCCCCGTGGACACCGAGGTCACCCGCTGGATCGGCGGCCTGCCGCAGTACCCGGTGGGCCACCTCGCAAGGGTCGCCCGGATCCGCGACGAGGTCGCCAAGCTCCCCGCGCTGCGGGTCTGCGGCGCGGTCTACGACGGGGTCGGCATCCCCGCCTGCATCGCGAGCGCGCGCCGCGCGGCCGACGAGATCGCGGGGGAGATCACGGGGAAGCTCACGGCAGGGACGACGGGCGGGACGACGGGAGAGATCATCGCCACGTCGACCCTGGTTCGGGGCACGGGGAGCGAGGCGGGACAATAGCCGTATGAGTGCCCCTGAGACTGTGACATCAAGCAAGAGTCCGAACGCCGGCAAGAAGGCCAAGGACCTCAACGAGGTCATCCGCTACACCCTGTGGTCGGTCTTCAAACTGCGCGATGTGCTCCCGCTGGACCGCGCGGGATACGCCGACGAGGTCCAGGAGCTGTTCGACCAGCTCGCGGCCAAGGACATCACCGTCCGCGGCACCTACGACGTGTCCGGGCTGCGGGCCGACGCCGACCTCATGATCTGGTGGCACGCCGAGACCTCGGACGAGCTCCAGGAGGCGTACAACCTCTTCAGGCGCACCAAGCTCGGCCGTGCCCTCGACCCGGTCTGGTCGAACATGGCGCTGCACCGCCCGGCCGAGTTCAACAAGTCCCACGTCCCGGCGTTCCTCGCCGACGAGACGCCGCGCGACTACATCAGCGTCTACCCCTTCGTCCGGTCCTACGACTGGTACCTGCTGCCTGACGAGGACCGCCGCCGCATGCTCGCGGACCACGGCAAGATGGCCCGGGGCTACCCGGACGTCCGCGCCAACACCGTCGCCTCGTTCTCGCTGGGCGACTACGAGTGGGTCCTCGCCTTCGAGGCGGACGAGCTGTACCGCATCGTCGACCTGATGCGTCACCTGCGTGCCTCCGAGGCACGTCTCCACGTGCGCGAGGAGGTCCCGTTCTACACGGGCCGCAGGAAGAGCGTCGCAGACCTGGTGGCCGGGCTCGCATAACCAGCGAGTCCCGCACCACCCCAACCCGGAAGATCAGAAGGGCGGGCACCGGGCACCGATCGTGCCGTCCGCTCCTCCAGCGACACCGGGTTCGGCTTCGGGGGCCGTCGCACCGTCATGGTGCGGCGGCCCCCGCTCCGTACCGCCCCGCCGACAGCCGGCCTCAGTCCAGCGACACCGGGTTCGGCTCCGGGTGCGCGGCGCAGTCCGCACCCCGCCCCGGCACCTCACCGGTCAGCAGATACCGGCGCAGGTGGTCGTCGACGCAGGTGTTCCCGGCCCCGCCGATGCCGTGCGTCCCGGCGTCCCGCTCGGTCACCAGCGACGACCCGGGCAGCCGCTTCCGCAGCTCCAGCGCCCCCTTGTACGGGGTCGCCGCGTCCCGCTCCGCCGCCAGGATCAGCACCGGCGGCAGCTCGCCCCACCGGGTCCCGACCTCCAGCGGCCGCTGCCGGGGCGCGGGCCAGAAGGCGCACGGCAGGTTGGCGAAGGCGTTGTCCCAGGTCTCGAACGGCGCGACGCGCGCCAGCTCCGTGTGGTCGCGGTCCCACACCTCGAACGCCTCGGGCCAGGGCGCGTCGTTGCACTCGACGGCCGTGTACACCGCCTGGGCGTTCTCGTTGTCCTTGGCCGCCACCGCACGCGGGGAGGCCTGCGCGACCAGCGGCTCCGGGTTGCCCCGGACGTACTCGGAGAGCGCCGTCGCCCGCATCGCCCAGTAGTCGTCGTAGTAGCCGGCCCCCAGGAACGCCGAGTGCAGCTGCCCCGGCCCGACCTTCCCGCCCGCGGGCTTCTCCGCCAGCTCGGCGCGCACCTCGTCGTAGTGGGTCTGCACTGCCTCCGGGGTGGTCCCCAGGTGGTACACGTCGTCGTGCTTGGCCACCCAGCGGCGGAAGTCCTCCCAGCGCGCCTCGAAGGCCAGCGACTGGCCCATGTTGGAGCGGTACCAGATCTGCTCCGGGTCGGGGTCGACCACCGAGTCGAAGACCATGCGCCGTACGTGGGAGGGGAACAGCGTCGCGTACAGCGCGCCGAAGTACGTCCCGTAGGACGCCCCCATGAACGTCAGCCGCTCCTCACCGAGCGCGGCCCGCAGGACGTCCAGGTCACGGGCGTTGTTGAGCGACGTGTAGTGCCGCAGTGTCTCGCCCGCGTGGCTCGCGCAGCCCTGCGCGTACGCCTTCGCACGGGCGACGCGCCGCTCCTTGTACTCCCGGGTCGGGTGCGTCGGCGCGTCGGTCGGGCCCTTCGTGTACGCCGCCGGGTCCTGGCAGGTCAGCGGGGCGGAGGAACCGTTCACCCCGCGCGGGGCGTAGCCGACCAGGTCGTACGCCTCGGCGATCTCCTTCCACTCCGGCAGCTCCCCGGCCATCGGGAAGGTGATGCTGGAGGCGCCGGGACCGCCCGGGTTGTAGACGAACGCGCCCTGCCTGCTCTCGGCCGGGCCGGTGGCCCCGGTGCGGCTGACGGTCAGTTCGAGCTGTTCCCCGTCCGGTTCGGCGTAGTCGAGGGGCACTTTCACCGTGCCGCACTTCAGGGAGTCCGGGAGCATCTCCTTCTCCGGGCAGGAGACGAAATCGATCCCGGCGGCCGTGGCGCGGGCGGCGGCGATCGCGGTGCCCCGGGCCTCGGCGGAGCCCCGGTTCTCCCAGGCCCCGGCGGGAGCGGCGGCCAGGGCGGACAGGACCAGGGAGCCGATCGATGTGTACAGCGCAGCAGTTCTCACGCGCGGTGCCTCTCTGCGGATGCGGAGAGGGATGGTCGGGCGGGCGGGACGGTGAAGTCCAGCACCGCCCGAGCATGTCCGGAACCATGACTCCGATGGGCGGTCAGCTGCCGGGGCGGCGGGCCCGGTTCAGGAACCGCCGCCCCCGCCGCAGCTCGACCCGCCCGAGCTTCCGCCGCAACTCGAACCTCCCGAGCTGGAGCCCCCGCAGCTCGATCCGCCGCTGCCTCCGCCCGCGGACCCCGAAGAGCAGCTGGAGCCGCCTCCACAGCTCGATCCGGAGCCACCCCCGCTGGAGCCCCCGCAGCTGGATCCGCCGGGACTGGAGGCGGCGCACCAGACGGTCGCCACCGCGAGGTCCGACGCCCCCGCCGTACTCCCCGCGTACCCGGGCCACCCGCTCCCCGCCAGGCCGGAACGCGACCGCCTCGCCGACGCGGTCAGGCGGCTCGCCGCGACCAGTTGCTCCCAGAGCGCCCGGTCCGGGAGCGCGCGCAGCCCCCGGGTGGCGACCAGGTGGGCCGGGGTCTCCGGGTGGACCCGGGCGGCCCGGCACGCCTGGGCGGCCCGGCGGCCCGCTCCGGTGATCCGGTTGGCCGCGGCCGAGGCGATGACGAGTCCGCTGATCCCGCCGAGCAGGATCGCGGGCAGCACCTTCAGGACAAACGGGACCGGCATGCTCAGGCTCGCGTCCATCGTCACGTACTGGAGGACGGTGAGGACGATCGACAGCGGGAGTGCGACGAAGCAGCTCACTCCCTGGATCAGCCCCCACCGTCGTACGGGGCGGCCCTCGCCGGGCGGAACCAGCAGGCCCCGCCGCGCCAGCCCGTCACCGATCTCCTGCACGGCCGGGTGGCGCATCAGCGCGTCCCGCACCAGGTGCAGGGCGCCGCTCGGAGCGGTGGACAGCTCCTGGAACACGGCGCGTTCCACCGGGTCGTTCGCCCGCGCATAGCGTACCGAGATGATGCCGGGACCGCCGATGAGCACCCGGCCGTCCGTGTGCAGGGCGGTGAGCGCGGTGTCCGCGACCCCGGCCGGACCGCCGGTCAGGAAGGCCGCCTCGTAGACGTCGTGGACGACGGGGAAGCGGCCGGCCGACGGGATGCGGGACCGGGAGACGGCCGATTTCGTGATGAGGAGCGTGGTGGACACGACGACCGCGAGGGTCACCAGCAGCGCGAGCACGTTCACGGCGTTCCCTTCCTCACGAGGGCGGCACGGGCCGCCCGGACCAGACGGGTGGTACGGCGCGGGGGCCGGGCGCCCGACCGGTCCTGCCACCAGTACGTCAGCCGGCGCCGCGCCACCGGATCGGCGGGGCCGCCCGTGATGAGCACGTGCTCGGCGAAGTCCAGGGCGTCGCGCCGGTAACCGCCGGACATCGGGCGGCCCCCGGCGTACGCGAGGAACGCGGCGCGATAGCCGTCGCCGAGGATCTCCGGCAGCTCCGGCGCGACCTTCGCGACGACGTCCGCGCGCTTGGCGGCCAGCGCCCGGCTCTGCACCCGCAGCCGCCGGTGATCGAAGCCCTCGGGGGCCGGGGTGCCCGCCACCAGTGAGGAGAGCAGCGCGGTCTGCGCGACGGCGGTACGGTCACGGGTCCCGGCCGGCACGGGGGCGGCCGGCGTCCGGCCCCCGTCGCCACCCCCACCGTCTCCGTTCCCGCCCCCGTAACGTGCCGCGTCCCGGGTCGCGGGACGCGGCTCCACCGGGGGAGTGGCGTCCCGCAGCGTCGCCCGGATCGAGTCCAGCTCGCCCGCCAGCTCCGCGGCCGGCGGGAAGGCGTCGTCGCGCTCCAGCAGCACGCCCGGCGGGTCGACCCGGGAGCGCAGCTCGGCCAGCACCTGAAGGACCGGAGCGGTCACCGGGTGGGCGTGCGTGTCGTGCCAGACGCCGTTCCTCTCGACCCCGCCCGCCACATGGACGTACGCGATGGCCTCCACCGGCAGCTCGTCCAGTGCCTTCGCCGGATCCTGGCCGAGGTTGACGTGATTGGTGTGCAGGTTGGCCACGTCGATCAGCAGCCGTACCCCGGTCCGCTCGACCAGCTCCGCCAGGAACTGCCCCTCGGTCAGCTCCTCGTCCGGCCAGGTGATCAGCGCCGCGATGTTCTCCAGGGCGAGCGGCACCGGCAGCGAGTCCTGCGCGATCCGCACGTTCTCGCACAGCACGTCCAGCGCGTCCCAGGTGCGCGGCACCGGCAGCAGATGCCCGGCCTCCAGCCTCGGCGACGCGGTCAGCGGTCCCCCGGCCCGTACGAAGGCGATGTGCTCGGTCACCAGCGGCGTCCCCAGCAGCTCGGCGCGCGCCGCGAGGGAGGCGAGGCGCGCCGGGTCCGGTCGGTCGGCGCCGCCGAGCCCGAGCGCCACCCCGTGCGGTACGACCCGCACGCCCCGTTCCCGGAGCCGTAGGAGGGAGTCCGGGAGATGGTCGGCGCAGAGGTTCTCCGCGACGGCCTCGACCCAGTCGATCCCTGCCAGCGCCTCCACCTCGTCCGCGATCTCCGGCCGCCAGCCGATGCCGATGCCCAGTTCCATGGCGTTTCCCCCGTCCCCCTGCCGCACACCTCGTTCTGTTCAGGGGTCATGGCCCCGTCAGGCGGCGATGAACCCGACCGGGGAGACGTTCAGAGCTGGATTTGAGGTTCCCGGACCGCAGCCCCCGTCAGGGCGTCGGACTCATCGTGGGCGGCACCGGGCACCCGACCGGGAACGCGACCGCGCCGAGCGGGGAGGCGGGGAAGGAACGAGGAATGTTCAGCGGCGCAGCGCCGGGTGGTCGGCGATCACCGTGCAGGACCCCGGGGCGATCTCGGTGAACCCCGCGTCGCGCACCACCGGCAGCCCGCTCACCGTCAGCTCCCGCCAGCGCTCCGCACCGGCAGTGGCGACGGAGAGCGGGAAGCCGGCCTCGCGCCATGCCTTGCGCTCGGTGTCGGACAGTTCCCACCAGGCGAGCTGGGCCGCGTGCCCCGCCTGCGCCATCGTCTTGCCGGCCGACATGTCCAGCTCCGGGTTGAGCCACAGCACCGGGCCGGAGAGATCGGGCGCCGCGGGCGGCTCGGGATCCTCCAGATCGGTGCCCGACACCTGGAGCTTGGCCAGCTCCTTGGGCCAGCCGTCCAGCGGGATCGGCGGGAACACCCGTACCTCCGCGCCGTCCTCACCCGTCACCGTGATGCCGTCCAGCGCCGCGGCCTTGCGCCACTCCGCGCCGCGCGCCCGCCGTACGACCTTGCGGATCCGGGCGTCCTGCCAGTCCCGCATCGCCCCGGACCACTCGCCGTCGCCCAGGGACCGCTCGTCGGAGAGGATCGTCAGCACCGCACGGGCGGCGCTGCGCAGCGCGTCGGTGCGGGCGGGCGGGTCCGTCTTCTCCAGGTGGAGCACGAGCGGCAGCACGAACTGCCGCGCCTGGTCGCGGTCGGCCGGACCGTCGTGGAACGGGCTCTCAGGGGCGGGGGCGGGGGTGTCATCGCTGGTCACCGTCCCAGTCTGCCAGGCCGGCCCCGTCACCTGCTTGGCGGAACGACCAGGTCCGGGTGAGGATGCTCCGCATGAAGAGCGATCTCTTTTCCAGCGAGCACATGGCCCAGCCGGCCACCGCCCCCGGCATGACCCTGCAGAACACCAAATCGATCAAGTACGCCGTCAACGGGGAGATGCACGCCCGGCAGGGCTCGATGATCGCCTTCCGCGGCAACCTCCAGTTCGAGCGCAAGGGCCAGGGCATCGGCGGCATGCTCAAGCGCGCGGTGACGGGCGAGGGCCTGGCGCTCATGGCCGTCCGGGGTCAGGGCGAGGCGTGGTTCGCGCACGAGGCGGCGAACTGCTTCATCGTCGAGCTGGACCAGGGCGACTCCATCACCATCAACGGCCGCAACGTCCTCTGTTTCGACCCCACGCTCTCCTACGAGATCAGCACCGTGAAGGGCGCCGGAATGGTCGGCGGCGGCCTCTTCAACAGCGTGTTCACGGGCTACGGCAAGCTCGGCCTGATGTGTGAGGGCACCCCGATCGTGATTCCTGTGACCGGCGCCCAGCCGGTGTACGTGGACACGGACGCGGTCGTCGGCTGGAGCCAGCAGCTCACGACCAGCCTCAACCGCTCGCAGAGCGTCGGCTCGATGGTGCGCGGCGGATCCGGCGAGGCCGTCCAGCTGATGCTCCAGGGCGAGGGCTTCGTCATCGTGCGGCCGAGCGAGGCCAGGCCGGAGAAGACCTCCAACTGACCGTGGAACTGAAGGGCGTGGGCCACCGGTACGGCCTCCGCGGCGCCTGGGTGCTGCGCGGGGTCGACCTCGCGCTGCCCGAGCGGACGCTGGTCCGGGTCGAAGGGGGCAACGGCGTGGGGAAGTCGACCCTGCTGCGGCTGCTCGCCGGGGTCGACGCTCCCGCCGAGGGGCGGATCACCGGCCGCCGGACCCGCACGGCGTACGTCCCCGAGCGCTTCCCGGCGGCGCTGCCCCTGACCGCCACCGGCTACCTCGTCCACCTCGGCCGGATCCACGGGCTGCGGAGCGCCGAGTCGAAGCGGCGGGCGGGGGAGTGGCTGACCCGGTTCGGGGCGGCGGAACACGCCCGTACCCCGCTCGCCGAACTCTCCAAGGGCACCAGCCAGAAGGTCGCCGTCGCCCAGGCGCTGCTCGCCGAACCGGATCTGCTGGTCCTGGACGAGGCCTGGACCGGCCTCGACACCGCCGCCCGCGGCGAGCTGGACCGTGCCGTGGCGGAACGCGTCGCGGCGGGCGCCACCGTCGTCTTCGTCGACCACGACCCGCGACGCCTCGCCGGGGCGGCGGACCTCACCCTGCGGACCGGGGGCGGCGGGGTCCACCGGGCGACGGCCCCGACGCCGACGGGCCCCGCCCCCGGCCCCCGCGTCCTGATCGAGGCCGAGGGCCCGCCCGGCGCACCGCTGCCCGCGGCGCTGCCGGGAGACCCGGTCCGGGAGCGGCCGGCCGGCGCGACCCCCGGCCGCGTACGCCTCACCGTCCCCACGCCGTACTCCGACGCGCTCCTGGCGGCCCTGCTCACGGCCCGTCCGCCCTGGCACATCCGGCGGGTCGCCCCGGCGGAGGCGCCCACCCCGGTGGAGGCGCCCGGGCCGGACGCGGCAATCGGGCCGGCCGAAGCTGAGGCCTCCGCGCAGGCCTACCCCCAGGCGTCCGCCGAGGCCTCCGCCCAGGCGTCCGGGCAGGCGTCCGTACAGACCAGGCCCTCCGAGGCCCCCGAGGTGCCCGAAGCGCCATGACCGCCCTCCTCCGCTACCAGGCCGCCCTGCTCGCCCGCTCCCAGCGCTGGCTGGCGCCGCTCCTGCTGTACGCGGCCGTCCTCGCCGTCGGCGTGCGGAGCGGGCAGCCCGTGCTGGGCTCGCTCGGCGTCGCGGCCGCCGCCGTGCTGCCCGTCACCGCGTGGGCCGTACACCTCTGCGTGACCCAGGAGCCGCCCGCCGCCCGGACGGTGGCCTCGGCCGCCGCAGGACCCCGGCGGGTCCACCTCGCCGCGCTGCTCACCGCCGCGGGCTGTGCGGCGGCGCTCGCCGTGGTGACCACCGCCGTCGTCCTGCTCATCAGCGACCCGGTCACCGACGACGGGACACGCGCCGTCTCCCGGCCGGCCGCCGCGCTCGCCGGACTGCTCGCCGTCCTGTGCTGCGTGCTGCTGGGCGCGGCCGTGGGGGCGCTGAGCACCCGTCCGGTGCCGCTCCGCCGGGGCTGGTCCGTCGCGGCGGCCGTGCTCGGGTCGCTCCTCGCCCTCGTGACCGCCGGATCCCCGGCGCGCCACGCGGTCACCGCCCTGGTCACGGGGTCCCGGACCGGGACGGTCCAGCCGCCCGTCCTGCCCCTGCTCGGGGCGGTGGTCCTCGCCGCGGCGGTGACGTTCCTCGTCTGCCGGACCGCCGCCCGGCGCGGGTGAGTAGGCTCGTGGGCGTGGACACCGATGACACGTACTGCGAGACCCCGGGGCCGATCGCACCGGCCCCGCCGGGCGGTGGAGCCGACGGCCCTCCGTACGCCGAGTGCGTGCTGTGCCGCGAGCCGACCGAATACCCGGAGTCGACGAAGGGCGCCACGCTGTGCCCGGTCTGCGCCTGGCAGGAGGCGGGCCGCACGGCCTGCTCCGGCTGAGCCGTTCCGGACGCACCGAGCGGCGAGCCCGACGGTGTCCATCGCGGCGCCGAGGATCGAGATGTCGATGTTGTACGTACGGGAGAGCTGGGAGATGACCGGCTGGGAAGCCGATTC